>NZ_CALHGC010000192.1 GCF_938029485.1 uncultured Treponema sp.
GAAGCTGAATTCGGTGGAAGTGCTGCTGATGCGCGGTATATTTTTATTCATGGCAGTATTTGTAATAAAGAACTCGTCGGAAATATTTTTGGAAAATATAACATTGATTCTGTAGTACACTTTGCGGCAGAAAGCCATGTAGACCGTTCTATCTTGGGACCGGAAGTTTTTTTACAGACAAATGTACTCGGTACTTTCACGTTGTTGGAAGCAGCAAAAAAGGCATGGCAAAAGAGCGCTGGTTCTATGCGGGATGATGTGCTGTTTCACCATATCAGTACTGATGAAGTATACGGCTCTCTTGGTGTAGAAGGCTATTTTCAAGAAACTACACCGTATAATCCCCGTTCTCCTTATTCTGCGAGCAAGGCATCAAGCGATCATTTAGTAAAGGCATATTTTCATACGTATGGGTTGCCTGTTACCGTGTCAAATTGTTCAAACAATTACGGTCCGTTTCAGTTTCCGGAAAAACTTATTCCGCTGATGGTTTTGAATATGCTTGAAGGAAAGCCGCTGCCTGTCTATGGTGATGGTATGCAAATACGCGACTGGATATATGTTGAAGATCATAACCGCGCCGTGCAGCTTATCATGCAAAAGGGGCGGGTAGGTGAAACCTACAATATAGGCGGTGAAAATGAATGGGCAAATATTAAGCTGTTACATAAACTGATCGAAATTGTCTCTAAAAAAGCCGGCCTAAATGAAGAAAAGATTATCGCTCTTATAACCCATGTAACCGACCGGCTTGGGCATGATCGGCGCTATGCCATCGATTGTACAAAGCTTAAAACGGAATTGGGCTGGCAGCGTATATTCGATTTTGAAACGGGGCTTGCTCATACCGTTGATTGGTATTTACAGAATAAAGATTGGATTGAAAATGTCCGTTCCGGTGAGTACCGTAAGTGGATTGAAAAAAATTATAGCAGACGGTAAGACATAATATCAAAATTTAAAAAATGATGGAGATGACTTTCTTTCAATGTCTCTCTCTTCCTCCTCTCCCTCTTTAAAAATCCTCCAAAATAGTATATGCTTTCCTCATGAGTGATGCAAAAACCGACAGAGATTTTCTTTTTGCGCTCGATTATATATTAAATAGGGCGAATGTACGTGAAATCGATGCATTTGCTGCAGCGGTTGAACGGCGGCAAGGTCAGCTGGCTGGGGCGGTAAACGGCACTATTCCGTTTACTCCCGAAGAAGCCGCAAAGAAAATGTCGGAATCGATCTATGCTTCTATCGATGCGAGTATGGATGGAGTTCGGCATACTTTTCGCGATTATGCCGCGGATATTTTGCAAAAAGAAGCTCCCGGACTTTCTAAAGAGCAGATCATCGAGCTTGTTGACTCATGGATTCCTCAGTCGGGCGGTTTGCACGGCAAATCTCATCGTGCTTCTTTAGCAAAGAATGGTTCCGTACAGGGGATGCCTGCCGACCTGTTATACGAGATGGTTATACAGTTTGTTTCCTATAGTTTGGGAGAGATGCCGATTGAAACACAACGCAGTCTTACCGCTGCGATGCATAATTGGACAGAGTCTTATTGGCGCCGGTTTCCCACCGGTGTAAAGCAAGAGATAAAAGCCTTTTTGAACGGAGAGATAACATCCGGAGAGTTTCAAAGCCATGTACGTGAGCTGTTGGGTCTAGTATAAGAGAATGGAGAAAATATGCAGAAAAATGAACAGTCGTTCGAACCATGGACAGGATATTATAAAATAGAGCACTTCGATACCGAACATCAAGCTACGGAAAAAGAACTCTTCGATACGGTATTTGCCAAGTTGGAAAAAATACAAAGGCAAGCCGTGCTTGAAAAAATTCAGAAAGCGGAAGCTCAGCTTGCACATCTGGAGAATGAATTGAACGTGTTCTTAGCAAGAATGCAATAAGAGTACCCTGTTATGAAAAAATTACTGATACATATCATCTAGTGAAATCCGAATCGCACGATTATCTTTCAAGTCATCAAACCACTTTGTATAACCCGACAATGAGAATAGCATATACTTTGTTATGGTATATTTTGAAGACAGTACATTCGATCGGCGTAACAAAGTTTCATATACTCTTCGGTCAAGTTTTTCATTTTTAAATTTACACTCTCCTACGACTGCTTTGTTTTCTATTTCCGATAGGGCAACCACATCGATATCAGCCGACTGCCCCATTTTTTTCCCATCGTCATTCACAATAGTTTCCGTCCCCCACCAGCTGCCGACTGATGTAATAAAGCAACCAAATTCTCCTAAAATGCCATGTTGCAACGTGTAATATCTACACATATCCTCAAATACGGTACCCATGAAAAAATGCAAAAACGGTTTTACAACCTTCGTATAATACAGTTCTCCCTGTCCCATCTCTATTACGCTGGTAGCCTTTGGAATGAATGTATACCAGAATTTAAACATAGAGTCTTTTAAAACATACTGACTTTTCTTTTTATTTTTCTCTTCCGTTATGCATCTTTTCTTTTCTATTAGGCCTACACTTATCAATTTCTCCAAAGAATAGAGGACGGTTGGTTCTTTCTCTCCTATTCCGTTTGCTATACTATTAACCGTATTTTTTCCGGATGCAACCTGTTCGATGATATTATTCACAAGTGTTATATCGGAAAATTCCTGCGTTAAAAGATTTCTTGTTTCATCATATAAATATCCGTCCGTGCGAAAGAATAATCTTATAATATTTTTATCAATGCTCTTTGTTGGATCAATCATTGACAGATATTTTGCCACACCGCCGGTAATTCCATAACAGAGCGCCTTATCTTTATATGAGTACTTCGGCACAAATTTTGCCGAATCCAAATAATCAAAGGCTTCCAATTTTATTTGAGAATCACGCCGACCGAATAACGGACTTTTTTCGCTCAGTACTTTACTTTCCATAAAACTCAAAGCCGAACCGCATAAAATGATTTTTAAATTTTTATCCTGCCATATCGTATCAATATACTTCTGTAATATAGAAAGGAGGCCTTCGTCTTTTTCCGCCCAATACGGCAATTCATCTATTACAAGCACTGTTTTTTCGCCGGATATATTTTTAGCAATAAAATCAAATACAGCCTCGACTGTCGTAAAGTTTATACCTTCGACTCCCGGCAAAAACATTTCCGTTACCTGTTCGGAAAACAATTCCAGATTTCTTTCTTTTCCCACTTTGGTAGCTGTATAGAAAATAGTCTTTTTATCTTTTACAAATTCCGCAATAAGAGTAGACTTACCGATACGTCTGCGTCCGTATATAACTGTCATTCCTATCCCATCTTTTTCATAAAATTCATTAAGGTAGGATAATTCTTTTTCTCTTCCAATAAACATATTGATATCCTCGCAAATAAATACGCCGCCATGAAATTTTATTCAAATTGATTTTATTCAAATTGATCTGAATAAAATCTAGCATATTTTATTCAGATTTTCAAGCTTCCAAATGGCAATGAGATATTGGATACCTCTAAAAATTTCAGTTTTTTGCAGATGCCCTGTTATTATTAACTTCTACGCTCATGCCTCAAAGTGTTTGATTCATTTACATCCTCCTTTTCATAATCTCCATGTCAGCCGTACTTGACAAATATTGAGTTTCTATCTAATATTAAATTATAATTCAGTATTAAAGGAAACACTCCAACTGTGCAGGTACTAAAAGAAGAAATCAGAAACAGGATACTGACAGCTGCTGAAAAAATATTTTATGAACAAGACTTCAGAAGCGCCAAGCTCACCGATATTGCGGAAGAGGCTGATATTCCTGTTGCGCTGATTTATACCTATTTCAAAAATAAGGAAGTTTTATTCGATGCGGTTGTTGCAGACGTGAACGAACATTTTACAGATGCGCTTGAACAAGAAGAAGCACTAAAGTCGGGATCGCCGTCACAGCGGTTTGAAAAAGGAGGTGCGGAGTACGTGCACGGGTTGTTGCAAAATCATGTAAAGCTTGTGATCCTGATGGATAAAAGCGCCGGCACCAAGCACGCCGGAGCAAAAGACCGGTGGGTTGAACGGCTGCAGCTGCATATCGAAAAAGGAGCAGCGCGGTTTGCACACGGCTCGTATGATCCGGCGCTGTTTCACATCCTTTCAAATAATTATGTTGAAGGGCTTTTGGAAATTGCACGCCATTACAAAAACGATGACTGGGCGATGGAAATGCTTTCTTTAATGAATCGCTGCTATTATCACGGAGTTGAATCGCTGTAAACACGGTGTGTTCCTTAAAATTCGACAGCCGAACAAAATATAATTTTGGAGGCGGGCGAATTCGTGCGCGGAACGCGCATACGTCAATAAGCGATGTTTGCCGAACGGCAAACTCGCAGTGTTTTTCAGCCACGCTATTTCAGCGGCTGAAAATAAACCTTCGTATTTATAAAAAACCGGTATGACCTTTTTCCGGCAAATGAAAAGGCTTTATCGTTCGGTAAAGCTTTTTTTAGAAGAATAATATTGAATATTTATTCAATATTATTCAGGTTTATTTAAATACAATAGGAGATCGAGATGACTGAAAAAGAATTGAAAAAGATTGCGACGGGGAAGACGGGGCTGCCTGCGGTTTTGCTGGCGTTGAAAATTATCTTTGATTTGGCGCCGCAGGTGATTTTGGTGTACATAATCGGACGGCTTTCTGCGGGCGAGGAGCGAGGCTGGTTGATGAGCGCGTTTGCGGCGCTGTTTGTGTCGTTTGCGCTGAAGGGGGTGTGCAGTTATTTCGGCGTGAGGATTTCGCATGAGCGGGCGTACAAGACGCTGACGGAGCTGAGGCTGCAGATTATCGGTAGGCTGAAGAAATTGCATTTGGGATTTTTTAAGGAACACACGACGGGGGAGCTTGCGAATATTGTGCAGCATGATGTAGAGCAGGCTGAAGTGTATCTTGCGCACGGGCTGCCGGAAACTATGTCGGCGGTTTTGATTCCGTCACTTATTTTTGTGGTGATGCTGGCGGTGGATGTGCGGCTTGCGTTTGTTATGCTGATGGGGCTGCCGCTGATGTTTGCGGTGATGAGGATTTCAAAGAAGGCGATGGAGGATGGCCTGCAACGGTACTTTGCGCACGAAATGCAGATGCGTGAAGAGCTGATGGAGTACGTTAAAAATATTGCGGTAATTAAAGCGTTTGCAAAGGAAGAAGCGATGAGCGCACGGACGCTGAAAACTGCGCGCGAGTATATCGCACTGGTGAAAAAGAGCATGAATACAGTATCGGTTCCGATGGCGCTGATCGATGTTTTTATGGAAACCGGCGTGGTTGCCGTTATCATCTTGGGAAGTGTTTTTCTTGCGCAGGGCGGCATAAGCGTACCGCGCTTTATTTTGGCGGTGATGTTATCCGCGGCGTTTACGGCGGCGATCGGTAAGACCGCTATGCTGCAGCATTTTCAGGCGGTGTTTAACGAGGCGTTGAAGGCTGCAGGGACGGTGTTATGTACCGAACTGCCGCACGTTAAAAAAGCGGATGGTCTTGAAGCAGGAGATATTGAGTTTAGAAATGTGAGCTTTGAATATAAAAAAGACGGATTTCATATACACAATGTAACGATGACTGTCAAACAAAACACAACGGTGACGATTGTCGGTTCAAGCGGATCGGGCAAAAGTACGCTTGCGTATCTTCTGATGGGATTTTGGGAAGCGTCGGACGGCGGTATTTTTATCGGCGGAAAAAATATCGCCGAGTATTCGGAAGAAACAATTGCACGGCTGATCGGGAGTGTGCAGCAGGATGCCATTTTGTTTGATATGAGCATTGCGGATAATATTGCAATCGGGAAACCGCACGCATCGAATGAAGAAGTGATTGCCGCTGCGAAAAAGGCTCGCTGTCATGATTTTATTATGAGCTTGCCCGACGGGTACGATACGAAAATCGGCGAAATGGGTGCGCGGCTTTCTGGCGGTGAAAAACAACGGATTTCCATTGCGCGAGCATTTTTGAAAGATGCGCCGCTTTTGATTTTGGATGAAGCAATGGCAGCGGTTGACAGCGAAAACGAAAGACTCATCGGTGAGGCGATTGATGAGCTGCGGAAAAATAAAACGGTTATCACGATTGCGCATCACCTGAGTACCATACAAAACGCCGACCAAATA
>NZ_CALHGC010000193.1 GCF_938029485.1 uncultured Treponema sp.
AATTTACGCATCTGATGCGTTTACCCTGCCCCTGTTAAATACTAGGGCATCTCTAAAAAATCGGTTAGATTTTTAGAGATGTCCGACGAGTTTTGTTTAAGCCTTTATACTATAATGACTTAAACAAAAACATCGCAAATTAAATCTAAGGAAAACCTCTAAAAACTGCAGTTTTTAGAGGTTCCCTATTTGATAATGAAACCGGCTACCGTTTTTTGTGATCAGACCTGCGCAGCGTCCTTCGTAAAACACTGCGGTGGTTCCGTCGTCCGAAAGCGGCTGCGCACTTGTAAACCAATGCCCGCTGATGGGCTTGCCGTTCATAAACGCAGCGTAATATTGTTCTTTCAGTACCGCCGTCTGAAAATGCATCGCACGGGCAATCGCTTCGCTTAAAGGCAGCGCAGCCTGCTTGATAGCCTCGTCCGGAACCGAATGCGGGACATCTGCCGAATCCGCACAATCGGAAGGCGTATCGGTTGAATCCGCATTTACCGCATACGCCGCAGCATTCCCGAAAGGCGGCAGTGCCGAAAAACCTGCCGCCTGTTCAAGGGTAAACGGCCCGACTGCCGTTCTGCGGAGCGCATAGACATACGCGGCGGAACCGCATCGATGGGCAATATCCCGCACCAACGAACGGATATATGTTCCTTTGGAGCAGCGCACACACAACACGGCGCCAAGGACTTTCCGAACCGCGCTCATTTCAGGATTTTCTCTGTTCGTATCAGGTTCCGGTGCATAAAACATTTCTTCTATATCGATACTGTAAATTGTAACGGTTCGAGGCGGGACGGTTACCGTTTCTCCGCGCCGTATCCTATCCGAAAGTCGCTCCCCTGCCTGCTTTACCGCCGAATAAACAGGAGGTACTTGCTCTATGGTTCCGGTCAGCTGTCGTATTGCCGAAACAACATCGGCATAAACAGGGAGCGGCTTTTCGCCAATGACGGTACCTTCGGGATCGAGCGTATCGGTTTCCTTTCCGAAATAGAACAACACACGGTAGGTTTTATCAAAATCAGTGATATACGGCACCAGTTTGGTTAATTTTCCCGAAAGCAATACGAGCAATCCGTCAGCAAAGCTGTCGAGCGTACCGGTATGTCCTACTTTCTTAGTACCGAGGGTATGTTTTACCTGCCAAAGTGAAGTAAAGCTGGTTATACCGGAAGGTTTTGCAAAGGGGATAATAAATTGAGGTTCACTCTTGGGCATTGTTCCCGGAATCCGACTCCGCCTCTAGGGCTTCAAGTTTTTTTACCATATTAAAGCCCTCTTCAATACTTTCATCATAGATAAAGGTAAACTGAGGGCATTGATGAATATGCAGTTTTTTTGCCAAGCTTGTGCGGATAAACCCCGCTGCGTTTTCCAAGCCCCGTACACCCTGCTTTGTTTTGTGTGCATCCATAAAACTGGAGACGTACACTTTTGCGTATGCAAGGTCGCCGGACACTTCCACTCTATTTATCGAAAGAAAGTTGGAAACACGCGGGTCTTTTATCTTTCCCGAAAAAATTAACCGGGAAATTTCCTCACGGATTTGCTCAGCGAGTTTATCCAAACGGAACTCACTCATTGGGCTGTTCTCCGGCTCCGGTGTGAGCTTCGGGCGCTTCATAATGCTGCGTATCCGTCAGCTTGCGCGCAACCTCGACGGTTTCGATAATCTCAAGCTGATCGCCTACCTTTATATCGTTAAAGTTTTCAAGCGCGATACCGCATTCGTAACCTGCAGCAACTTCCTTAACGTCATCCTTAAATCGGCGCAAGGATGCAAGCTTACCGGAGAACACTACGATGCCGTCGCGGATCAGGTGAACCGTACTGTTGCGTTTTACCGTACCTTCAAGCACGTAAGAACCGGCAATATTGCCGACCTTGGGCACTTTAATCACGCTGCGGATTTCAGCCATACCGACAACATTCTCTTTGATGTCGGGGCTGAGCATTCCTTCCATAGCCTGCTGAATTTCTTCGACGGCCTTATAGATAACATTGTATTTGCGGATATCGACTTTTTCCTGTTCGGCAAGCGCCTTTGCCTGCGACGTAGGACGAACATTGAAGCCGATAATAATCGCATTGGAATCCGCTGCGGCAAGCATAACATCGGAGTCATTGATAGCGCCGGCAGAAGCGTGAATAACGTTTAAGCGTATTTCTTTGGTAGACAGCTTTTCAAGCGACTGTTTTAAAGCTTCTACCGATCCCTGTACGTCGCCCTTGATAATTACTTTCAGCTCAAGAACTTCACCCTCAGTGATCGTTTCATACAAGTTATCGAGCGTTACCTTCTTGACGTTGCGCGAATCTTCAAACCGCTTGAGCTCCTGCCGTTTTAACGAAATTTGACGGGCCATACGCTCGGATTCGGTTACTTGGAAGGGATCACCCGCATTGGGCATTCCTTCAAGGCCTAAAATCTCTACCGGCATACTCGGCGTCGCTTCGTCGATCTTTTCACCTTTGTCGTTAAAGATAGCGCGAACACGTCCGGAATAAACACCCGCGACATAAGGATCGCCGGTACGGAGTGTTCCGCGCTGTACGATAATCGTTGCGACAACACCGCGTCCGTGATCGATCTTGGATTCAATAACCTTTCCTTCCGCACGGCAGTCGTAATTTGCCTTTAATTCCAACACTTCCGCCTGCAACAGAATCGCATCGAGCAGGTCGTCGATACCTTTTTTCTGCAAGGCTGAAATAGGAACATATATCGTGTCTCCGCCCCATTCTTCGGCCACAAGGCCGAGTTCGCCGAGGCGAGTCTTTATCTTATCGGGATTCGCTTCCGGTTTATCGACTTTATTGATTGCAACGATAATCGGAACCTTTGCATCCTTCGCGTGATTAAGCGCTTCAATCGTCTGAGGCATAACCCCGTCATCGGCAGCAACCACCAATACGACGATATCGGTAACCTCGGCGCCGCGCGCGCGCATCATTGTAAATGCTTCATGTCCGGGCGTATCGAGGAAGGTGATATTTCCCTTGGGGGTAGACACCATATAAGCGCCGATATGCTGAGTAATACCGCCGAACTCCTGTGCGGTAACGTTAGTGCTGCGGATAGCGTCGAGTGTTTTGGTTTTACCGTGATCAACATGTCCCATGATGGTAACAACCGGCGGACGTGTCAGCAGCTGGGCATCTTCATCGCTAACAGTCTCGATAATGGTTTCATCATAGAGGCTGACAATTTTAACATCGCATTCGTATTCCGAAGCCAGAATGGTCGCCGTATCCGCGTCGATGGATTGATTCATTGTTACCATCATGCCCATTTCCATCAGTTTACCGATAAGCTCGGAAGCTTTAAGGTTCATCTTTCGAGCCAATTCCGCAACGGAAATGGATTCCATCATTTCGATGCTCTTGGGAACGGCGCTGACCTTTTCCTTTGCCTTTTTCTTTTGCTGGAGCAGTTTCTCTTCAAAGAACTCGCTTTCTTGATCCTTGCGTGAATAGGTCTTTTTGCCTTTAAACGCTTTTTTAGTATTCTGCTTATTGGTTTCAAGCGGCATCGGGCTTGACATCGGCCGACCGCCGGCGCCGCCTCTATTCTGTCCGCCTTGGAAACCGGGTTTATTAAAGCCGCCCGCACGCGGTCTATCCGACGAATAGCCGCCCATGCGGCCGCCGCGGTTATTCTGATCACCGCGCCCATCCGGTTGCCGCGTTCGTCCTTGCCCTCCTGCAAAGTCGGATCTATGCCGGTTACCTTGATTTCCGAAACGGTTAGCCGACTTAGCCCCCCCCGCGAGATTTCCTGCGCGGCGGTCGTTTGCTGCTTAAATCCAGCGAACGGATTTGATTTTTATTATCCTGCTGCGCCTGTTGAGATTGTGATTGAGTTTCGGCGTTCTCTCTCCGTACCGGTTTTTCATGCCGGTTCCTGTCATAGCGCTCTGTGCGTTCGTCGCTGTGTTTTTGTACACGCCGGTTTTCTTCATTCTGTGCAGACCCTAAATTTTTTCGTTCCAAAGACTGCACAGAACGCTCCGCTGTTTTTTTCAGCTGAGCGGAATGATCCGTAGGAGTCGAAGATACAACAGGACACCGTTTCGGTTCGCCGGCAGATCGATCCCCTGCAGCGTTGGACTGAGCTGAACTCGACGCGGGGTGTGCAACCGGTTTCAATTTACGCTTTATGGTCCGTACCGGTCTCTGCTCTGCAGTCTGTTGTACCTGAGGCTGAGCTGCCGGCGCCGAAGCCGGTTCAGGCTTTGCCTTCTTGAGAATAACTTTTTGTTCCTGAGTATTTTCAATACCTTCTGCCATACGACTCCTATTCTTCGTCCTCGTATTCAAAACTTAAACCGACACCACAGCTAGGACAGACTGTCATATCGATCGTAATCGGCGCCCCGCATTCGGGACATTCGTATACTTCTTCTTCCGCATCTTCATCCGATGCAGACATTGCTTGATTTTCGGATTGTGCTTCTTGCTCAGACTCTTGATTTTCATCAATGATTTCAAATGATTCATTAATCAATGCTTCCAGTGCACGAGCCTTTTCTTCGGACATACCGGGAATGGCGCACAGTTCTTCGTGAGGAGTATCCAATAATTGTTCAACCGTTTCAATATGATTTTCATGCAAGAGCGCTAACACATCGGGATCAACGCCTTCAACTTCCGTCAGCAAAACGGCATCATCATTGAACAGATCTTCCGCAGCTTTTCGGGATTCGGCATGAATATCCATCTCTTGGAACTGCTTTTCGGTTTTTACATCGATACTCCAGTCTGCCAGCCGGTTTGCAAGCCGGACATTCAATCCTTGCTTTCCGATTGCGATTGAAAGCTGACTTTCCGCAACAACGGCGAGTGCCGTATGTTTTTCCTCATCGAGAATAACGACATTCAATACTTCCGCCGGAGAAAGCGCATTTGCGATAAACATCGCCGGATCGCTTGAATATTCAAGCACATCGATTTTTTCCCCCTCCAGCTCGGTAATAATAGTCTGTATACGGGAGCCTTTAGGTCCTACGCAGGCACCGACAGGATCCACATCTTCTCTATGAGAAATAACGGCGACCTTTGTCCGATAGCCGGGTTCACGGACAATTTTATATAATTCGACAATGTTATCGTAAATTTCAGGAACCTCAAGCTCCATTAAGCGGCGCACAAAATCTGGATCGGTACGGGAAAGAATAAGCTGCACGACATTCGATTGCCGGTGCTTTTTTACTTCTTTTATGAGCGCTTTTATTCTATCGTTCGGATGGTATATTTCCTGCGGCAGCTGAAATTTCCGCGGTAGAAGGCCTTCGACTTTTCCGAGGTCGACATAGATATTATCATTTTTCCTCCGCTGGTAATAGCCGATGATAATCTCACCTTCTTTTGCCTTATACTCGGAATAAATGCTGTCTTTTTGAATTTCTTTCGTCGCCTGATGTACACGCTGCACACCTGCTTGAATAGCTCCCCGTTTAAAATCTTTAGGATCCAGTTCAAAAAGCAGTTCGTCGCCGAGTTCGCAGTCGGGAGCAAGTTTTGTTGCTTCTTCTATATCAACTTCAAGCACGGGATTAACGACATCATCCACAATCTTTTTACGTGCATAGATGTTTACCCCGTCGTCGTCGGTAATAACAACCGCATTAACATCGGTTTTAAAGGCTGTTTTATACGCAGCTTTTAATGTTTGTTCAACAATTTTAAATGCAAGGTCTTCATCCAGTTCTTTTTCCAATGCGAATTTACGGACGTCTTCAATCTTTACCCCAGCCATCACGACTCCTTAGATCTTATTCAATTTCGCTTTTTTTATATCCGCATACCGGATATCCCTC
>NZ_CALHGC010000194.1 GCF_938029485.1 uncultured Treponema sp.
TCTCGTAGATACATGGACTATCGGAAAGAGAACATACCAAGCTAATGGAAACAGCCGTTGGTTCATCGTCGGTTCCGATTATGCCAAGGGCAACACCATTGACATCAGCTACACGACAAAGCCCGCGCAGAAGTTTACCCTCAAATTTGATGCAGCCAAGATGACGGTGAAAGTACGACAGCAGCACGGGCCGGATCAAACACTTTCAACCGACGCACAGGTGGAAGAAGGAACGCCAATCAGCATTGAAGCCAAAGACCTTCCGGCGGGACATCTCGTAGATACATGGACTATCGGAAAGAGAACATACCAAGCTAATGGAAACAGCACAGAGTTCCGCGTCGGTTCCGATTATGCCAAGGGCAACACCATTGACATCAGCTACACGACAAAAAATGGATAGCTGATGAATACGATTTTTTCGGGGAATGGGTAAACACATAAGACCCACCGCCATCCACGCCCAAGAATGTGCGCCATCGTACATTCTTGGGCTGTGTCAAACCGAAATTATAAGGCTTTTCAAAAACTGAAAGCCTATCGGCTTTTTCTGTAAGGAATTATTTCACTATATCCGGTAAAGCGAATTGCGAAACAGTTTTTGGATAGTTCTCTTGACTTTAGATGGAGTGGTTCCATACTTATGCCGACAGCGGCTCGATCTTTTCTTTGTAAATGCGGTGCATAAAAAAGATGCATGCGATAATCGAGACAACTTCCGCAATGAGGTACGACCACCATATAGCGTTAACATTGCCCGAAAGCGAAAGCAAATACGCTGCGGGGAGAAGCGCGACGATTTGGCGCACAAATGTCGCAATCATGCTGTAGACTGCGCTGCCGAAGGCTTGAAACACCGAAGAAAAGGTGATGCCGAGCGCCGCGCCGAGAAAGCTGCATGCAATGATGCGGATTGCAGGAACACCGATTGCGAGCATCGCAGGAGAAGCATCGAACAGTCCTAACAGCTGTGCGGGGAATAGTTCAAAAAGCGCCATCCCGAAGAGCATAATCCCCATCGCGAGGAAAAGGCCGTTCCGTATCGTCGCCGTAATCCGCTTTCTATTCCGTGCCCCATAATTATACGCGATAATCGGAACCATGCCGTTATTCAACCCGAACACCGGCATAAAGATAAAACTGTTCAGCTTAAAATACACGCCGTACACCGCAATCGCAGTGCTCGAAAAAGCGCTCAAGATGATGTTGAGAAAATAGGTGGTAATCGATGTTATCGAGCTGAGAAGGATAGAGGGCACACCGACCTTATAAATTTCCGCAACGATGCGCAGTTCGGGAAGCAGGTTTTTAAGCTTAAACTGAATTTCACGGTTTTTTGTTACGTTAAAGAAAACCGAAACACAAAGGCCGAGAATCTGCCCCAATACGGTTGCAAGCGCCGCGCCCCGGATACCCATTTTAGGAAACGGCCCAATCCCGAATATCAGCAGCGGGTCGAATATGACATTGAAAATAGCGCCGGAAAGCTGCGAGTACATTGTATACAACGTCAGTCCCGTCGATTGGAGCAGCCGATCGAACGTAATACCGAAAAAGAGCGCAAACGACATACGGAGCACAATATCCAAATACGCTTCTCCGTAGGTAACAATTCCGGCGTCTACTCCCTGCGAAGCAAGGTACGGGTGTACCAGTACAATCCCTGCAATAAAAAAAACGATAAAGTTACAGGCCGCCAAAAACACGGCGTTCATCGCGGTTTTATTGACATCCTCTTGATTCCGCTGACCGAGCCGTTTGGACAGCAGCGCATTGACGCCGACCCCCGTCCCTACGGCAAAGGAAATCATCAGATTTTGGATGGGAAAGGCAAGCGATACGGCTGTCAACGCATCCTCACTGATTTTTGCCACAAAGATACTGTCGACGATATTGTACAACGCCATAATGAGCATCGAAAACATCATCGGCAGCGACATATTGAGGATGAGCTTCATAATCGGCATAACGCCCATCTTGTTTTCAGCCGGGCCGATAGATCTTACCTTTACTTCTTCCATTGATATCCCTTACAAAATCTATTGGCAGCATTTTGTTAATCGAGCAGGGCATCCAAGTCTGCACAAATCTTCTTTTTATCCAGCTTTTGCCCGATAATGCAGAGCTTAATCATCCGGTCGCCGACTTTTTCGTCCCATTCTTCCCTCATCCGAGGTTCTCGGGCGAGGACTTTTTCCTGCTCGCGCTTAGAAACCGTTGCGAGCCATCTGCCGGAAGCCCCCGCTTGAATTTGCCGTCCCGAAGTTTCAAAGACGTATGCCATATCCTGTTCATCGCTAAACCAGACGACGCCCTTGGAGCGGATAATATTACGCGGCCATACCCCTGCGTATTTTTCAAGCTTTCCTCTATTAAACGGACGACGGCGGTAGTACACAAAAGATCCGATACCGTACTCATCCTCATCCGCGCCTTCATGTTTATGTTCGTGATGATGATGGTGGTGATGCCCGTGTCCGTGCCCTCCATGTTCATCATGTTCGTGATGGCCATGTTCGTGCTCGTCATCGTGATGGCCATGTTCGTGGTGTTCGTCATGGTGGTCGCAGTGCTCATGCTCATCATGGTGATCGTGATCGCAGTGCTCATGGTCATGATCGCACTCTTCATCGTCATCGTCATATTCTTCCGCACGTTTTTCCAGTTCGGCAACCCAGCCGGCACTTTCAAAGACTTTTTCAAAGTCAAACCGCTTTGTCGCAAGCAAATCTTCTAACGGCACCTGACACCGTGTCGTCTCTATCACCTTAACATGGGGCTGGAGCTTAGTGACAACCGCCCGCACCTTTTTCATCTGATCTTCCGTTACCAAATCTTTTTTATTGATAATAAGCGTGGAGCAAAACTCAATTTGCTGGACGAGGAGCGATTCGATATCTTCTTCTCCCATATCCTTTTTTAACAGCTGTGCCCCCTCGGAAAATTCATCCACCAGCCGCTTCGCATCGACAACGCTGACGACATTATCCAAGCAGCCGTTTTCGATTGTTTCAATAGCCTGCGCAATCGGCATCGGCTCGCATACGCCGCTCGATTCAATGAGAAGATAGTCGAACTTTCCCGACGCAATGAGGTTTTCAATCTGCATCACCAGATCGGTTTTAAGCGTACAGCAGATACAGCCGTTGGTAAGCGGCACAAGGCTGCTTTTATCCGTGATATTGGCGTCCTTCTCTATCAAACTTGCATCGACGTTGATTTCACCGATATCGTTGACAATCACCGCCACCTTGTAACCCTTTTGGTTCGCAAGGATCATATTCATCAAGGTTGTTTTGCCCGCGCCTAAGTATCCGCAGAGCAAGGTAATCGGTACTAATGGTTTTTTCATATAATTTCTCCCTAAAAATAATAAAACATCAATAATCGTAGTTCACGCAAAACTGATCTTTGAATATTCAGAAGTTTTTGCGTAAGCCGCAATGTTCTGTAATATACTGTAAAATAATATAAAATGGAAGGACTTTATCAGGGCATTTGAAAATAGACGGCAATTACGGCGTAAACAACGGTTGCGGATAGTCGATCGACCATAAAAAAAGCCCCTGCGGAGGGGCGGTCTCTCCCGCATTCCGGCGGTCTCTTGAACGGAGTACAGCCTCAAAATCCTCTTTTGTACCGTTCTGCTGTTCATAATGCAGCAAAGTTCCGGTTATAGAGCGTACCATACGCCACAAAAAGGCATTGGCGGAAATTTCAAAAACCAAAAATTCCCTGTCGGGAAAAAAATGTGCGGAATAGATATAGCGCGATTTGCTCTTACTCTGATCTCCGGCGACGGAAAAAGCCGTGCAGTCCAATTCTCCCGACAAAACACCCGCCATCTTGTTGAGCAGGTTAATATCCGGTTCGCGCCGTATATGCCAGCAATAGGGTAATTGGTGCGCAAAGGCGGTTTTCCCGCAGCGAATAAAATACCGGTATGTGCGGGAGCGGGCACTGAAACGGGCATGTAAGTTATCGGAAACGTGTGTTGCTTCCATAACCCGTACATCCTGAGGCAGGGCGGAATTAAGCGCAGGGACAAAACTCTCCGGTTTAATCCGCGCTATATCGGTAAAAAAATGAGCAGCCTGCCCGCAAGCGTGCACTCCCGCATCCGTTCTCCCCGAACCGAAAAGCTCAACAGGGTGTTTATGCAGCAGTGCCAGCGCCCGCTCAATTTCACCCTGTACGGTGCGGAATGATTCTTTTCCGTGCTGCAGCTGTTTCTGCCACCCGTGGAAATGCGTTCCGTCATACGATACGCGGAGCAGAATATTCCGCCGGAGAATAGCCGAATCAGTCGTCATCGGTTTCGTTTAGTTCAACCTTCAAAGAATCATAGAGGGTACGGGCATGTTCCAAAATAGGGCCGGGCTTATTCTTGGAAGATTTTCCGAGACCGAACATCTTTGCCAATGCGATTTTATGCATTCCCAACCGCTTCAGCCGCGTTTCGGTGTCCTGTTTTTGCCCGTACCGGTACTCCAGTAATGCCCCAAGATAAATAACACCGTCATATCCGTAGTTTTTATCTACGTCGGGGCCGAAAGATTTTAATCCTGCAATCATCTCTTTACCGGTGGTTTCCAACTCAAGGGCACGGCGGTATAAAAACAGAGCCTTTTGATAAAAGAGTTTTGAAATATAGGTATAGTTTTCCTCCGGTTCTTTTTCTCCGAGCGTCGAAAAAAGCCATGCGGCACGAAGCGCACATATTGCCTGTTTAATAGTAGGAGAATATTTTGAATCGAAATGATCGTAGCAGAGCAAGGCAAGATAATAGGAGGCTGCCCCTGCATGGAGTGTTCTGGCAGTATTAAAATCGACACGGCCGAAAAGATTTTTTATCGCGCTATAGCGTTCGTTCATAGCTTCAAGCAATTTTTCGGCGATCGGTTTTTCGATAACTCTGAAATCCTGCGTAAAACCCGTGTACAGACACTGCGGACAAACAGTCATACTGTAAATGAGCGGATATACTTCTCCGTATTTTGCCGACGGTTCATATAAGCGGCGTAATTCTTCCGTTAAATCGCCCGCAATAACGCGGCCGCCGCCGGAATACATCTCTTCCCGCTTAAATTTTGCTCCGCATACGGGACATTCAATCTGATCTTTGGAATAATAAGAAATGGATACTTCTTTTTTGCTTTGTTGATCTTCTTCACGTTTCATACTACGGAATCTCCTTTTAAACCTGCAGGGTATTCACAAAAAGTTTCAATTTTATCGGTACTCGGCTGCTAACTTTCCAGTATGACAGCTGCAATAGCCATATTGCTTTCATGGGTCAGGGAAAGATGGATACGGCTGCCGTGTATACGCTCAAACGGTACCGCCGCATCTCCTAGGAGTGTCAATTCCGGTTTTCCGTTCGGATTATTGGTAACGAGAATATTCTTTAGCGTTATCCCTTTTAATCCCGTACCGAGCGCCTTTCCGTACGCTTCCTTCGCGGCAAAACGAGCCGCTAAAGAATAGGCAGCGGTTAAACCTCTGCTTTTGGTTTCCACCAATTCCTGCGGATGAAAAAAGCGGGCAAGCAGTCTTTCATCTTCCATCCACCGCCGTATCCGGCTTATATCAACGGCATCTATTCCGAATCCGGCAATCATCTATGCATCTCATCATCTTCCGGTGCTTCCGTAAATTCCGCCGTTATTTGTACCGATTTCGGGTTTATCTGCAGTATTTTCAGTTTTGAATACTCTGCCGACAATACCGGTACAACGGGCAGCGTATAAACTCCGGGTTCGGTAATACTTTCACATGATACCGTTAATATATTTTCGGAAGGACTCCATGTTTCCAGC
>NZ_CALHGC010000195.1 GCF_938029485.1 uncultured Treponema sp.
ACTTTAGCATTTTTTCTTCTTTTTTAATACCTTCACTCAAAAATTGATTTCCGTGCACGGAAGCACATTCCTTGACGGAGCATATTTTCGTTTATGATGGATTGATGCTCAGCAAGAACAATAATTCTGTTGTCGATGTTTATTTTGACAAGTGTCATATCGCGTGATATAATCCTTATTTATATTTATTGTCTCTTTTAAGGCAAGTGTGATTTTATCCGGTAGTGTTTGCCGGATTATTTTTAACAGGGAGTACATTATGAAAAAAATGTGTCTGTTTTTATTAGTTGCCGCGGCCGGCGTATGGGCGGGGGTGTCTAATGCTTTCGGCTGTACGGGGTTTGTTGCAGGAAAGGATGCAACGGCTGACGGCTTTCGTATCATCGCTCGGACGGAAGATTTAAGCGGCGCTCATAACAAAACCTTTAAGGTATATCCGCATCAGAAAAACGGAAAGCCGGTACAGTTTACCGACTCAATCGGCTTTAAAATCGAATTGCCGAAAGAAAGCTATCGGTATACGGCTATCTGCGATGCCGAACAATCCGAAGGTATTTACGACGAAGTCGGTTTTAACGAACACGGCGTTGCAATGAGCGCAACCGTTTCGGCATCTCCGGGAAAAGCTGCGGAAGAAGCGGATCCGCTTGTTGAAAACGGACTTTCGGAAGCATCTATGACAACGGTTGTATTGCCGTATATTACCACAGCCCGGGAAGGTGTTGAACGGATTGCAAAGATAGTAGATACCCACGGTTCCGCGGAAGGCAATATCATTTTTATCGCAGACGATAAAGAAAGCTGGTATATGGAAATTTATTCCGGCCATCAGTACGCGGCGGTAAAAGTACCCGATGATATGTACGCAGTAGTACCCAATCACTTTTTGCTCGGCTACGTCGATACGGCAAGTAAAGATGTTATCGCCTCAAAGGATTTAATCAATTTGCCGAAGGCGAAAGGCTTTTACAAAGAAGTTGACGGTAAATTCCATGCAGGACTGACATACGGAGAAGATCTGAGTGACTACAACCGCGTACGGCTTTGGGGCGGACAAAACAAACTCTCGCCGTCCGCTAAAGTTGCGTATAACACTAAGTTATTCTCTTTATGGAGAAAGGCTGACAAGAAAATCACACTTGAAGATGTTATGGAGTTGCAGCGCTATCGTTATGAAGATACCGATAAAAATGCAAACTTACCGGAAAATGCCGGCGTCCGTGCAATCGGTACGCCGACCTCTATGGAATGCCATATCATTCAGATGAAGGACACTCTACCGAAGGCAATCGGCGGCGTGATGTGGATGGCGATGGCAAATGCGGAACATTCGGTCTATCTGCCGTTCTACGGTAATATTACGGATACATTTGCTCCGTATAAAGTGAACAATGAACAGTATACTCCCGATTCGTTTTATTGGCTGATGCGGACAATCAATGTGTTCTCTGCTTTAAATCGAGATATGTACGGAAAAAATGTACGCGGCTATTGGAAAGCGTATGAACAAAAACTGATTAAAGAGCAGAAGGACAAAGATGCGGAAATCGCACGGCTTTATAATCAAAAAGGTGCATCTGCTGCAGCGAAATATGCAACAAAATTAGGAACCGACCAAGCAGCCGATGTGTTTGCAAAAGCACAAAAAATATATACGGAGCTGGTCGGTTTTGCGGCACAGAACGAAGGGAAAACTCCTAAAAAAGTGTTTGAGCCGTCTGTAGCAAAAGAAAAATAAACAAGTTTTCCGGGAATGCCGAACAAGAACTCAACTTGTTAGCATTCCCGCTCGTATGTACAAAACGAATTCATTTCGGCGGCTTAGTTTAACCGTTAAGCTAAGTCGCCGGAAGCAAGAAGGTAATAATGAATATACGCCCTATGCTTGTATCCGACTATGAAGCCGTCTATGATTTATGGATGTCGTGTGCAGGGATGGGATTGAACGATTTAGTTTATCGCAATAAAGCCCTTACAGAATTAAAAAGAATAGACACCTAGCACATCTTTTATTCGTACGACGCAGTAGATGCTCTGCATATTTTCAAAAAGATATTGACACTATTTTTAGTTGCACATATACTCAAATAAACATTTGAACATCTGTTCATATATTTGCAGACAAAACAATCCTGTTGTTGCGAAGGTAGACCACCTCAAGGGCGGTAGGCGTGATAAACAGAAGACGCAAGGAGGCAGCGCAATGGAAAACCGAGAAGAACCGATTAACGAAGAAGCTGCGGAATATTCTAACCCCGATGCCGTAGCTCATGCTCGCTCAAAGATCCCCGACGAGGACACAATGACCGCACTGAGCGATTTTTTTAAGAACTTCGGCGATTCAACCCGTATCAAGATTGTGTCCGCGCTGATGGCGGGTGAGCTGTGCGTTGCCGACATCGCGGAGGTGCTTGAAATATCCGCTTCGGCAATTTCTCATCAGCTGCGTATCCTCAGGCAAGCAAAAATAGTGCGCTCGCGGAGGGTAGGAAAACAAATCTATTATTCCATAGATGATAATCATGTCGGCATCCTATACAGCGTCGGCATGGAACATATTCTGGAAAGCCGCTAGACCAAAGGAGGAGAGAAGATGGCTTGTAGTTGTATGGCATGTAATCATATACACGAAACGCATAATCATGACGAACATCATCATGACAGTTTGTGGGATAAGCACGACATCATCCGTTTTAGTGTGGCGGCCGTGTTTTTTATCGTCGGGATTATATTGAAAATTGCGTCGGAACCGTTCAAAATGAGTATTCAGTTCGGCGGCGGTACTTATTCCATTGCGCTTTCATCGCTGCTGTTTGTCGGTTCGTGGTTTGCTGCAGGGCTGGAAGTTATACAGACATTGCTGAAAACCATCGGTAAAGGGAGTATTTTTGACGAAAACTTTTTGATGACTTTTGCAACACTCGGTGCATTCATACTCGGAGAGTGGTCGGAGGGAGCCGCAGTTATGCTGTTCTATAACTTGGGTGAGTTACTGCAAGCCGCCGCCGTTCAGCAATCACGGCGTTCGATTACCAACTTAATGGACTTACGGCCTGAATTTGTCCGGCTCTACCGCAATCCTGCCGATTCCGAATCGGAACACAGCGATACACACGATTGCTGCGGGCATCACCATGAAGAAGCCGATGAGGATTGCGGTCATCATCATCACGAACATCACCATGAGGAGTGTGATTGCGACGGCGGACATGAGCATGAACATCATCACAGCCATGAAGCCTGCTGCTGCGGGCATCATCACGGAGATGACGATCCGGATATTGTTGCCCCGGAAGATGTGCCGGTCGGTACGCTCATTCTTGTAAAACCGGGAGAGAAAGTTCCGCTTGACGGGATACTGGTCGAAGGGGCTTGTTCCTTTGATACCTCATCGATGACGGGAGAGAGCGTTCCGCGTTTTATCGAAGCAGGCGGTACGGTACTTGCCGGCTTCGTCAATACGGACGGACTTGCGGTGATTAAAACCACCGTCGCGGCGGAAAATACCGCTGCGGCAAAAATGCTGCAGTTGGTGGAAAATGCGCAAGACCGCAAAGCAAAAACGGAGCGGCTTATTTCGAGCTTCGCACGGGTATACACTCCGATTGTAACGATCGGTGCAGTCGTGCTGGCGCTCCTTCCGCCGTTTGTACTTTCAGCCGTACACGGCAGCCCGCTTTCGTGGAACGCCTTTGTTCCGTGGATTTCGCGCGGACTGGTATTCCTCGTCATATCCTGCCCCTGTGCTTTTGTTATCTCCGTTCCGCTCGGCTACTTCGGCGGACTCGGCGGCGCAGCAAAAAAGGGCATATTGATTAAAGGTGCGGATTTTATCGACTCGCTTGCTAAAACGGATAGCGTCGTATTCGACAAAACCGGCACACTGACTGCCGGTGTCTTAACGGTACAACAGGTTCTTCCCGCCGAACAATTCAGTACGGAAGAATTGCTTGAGCTTGCATATATCGTCGAATATCATTCCGGCCATCCGATCGCCAATGCGGTAAAAGGCTATGTTCTGGAACGGCTCGGTAAAGAGAAAACAGCCGCATTTGAAAAAGAAGCCGCCGAACTCCGGCAATATACGGAAAAGGCCGGTTCAGGCGTTAAAATGCTCCATACCGGACAGGAGCTTGCGGCAGGTTCCGCGCTGTTTATCTTCGGCAATGCGGAAAAGCAGCCTGCATCTATTGCGCAAGCTGAAGGAACAAAGGTATTTCTTTCCTACGGCGGACATTATGCCGGCTGTATTATTTGCAGCGACAGCATTAAACCGCAATCCGCACAGGCAATACGGGAACTGCGCGGCGCCGGTATCGGGTATCTTGAAATGCTGACCGGCGATACCAAACGCACGGGCGAAAAAATAGCCGCCGAATTGCAGCTTGACTGCTGCAGCAGCGAGCTTTTACCGCACGAAAAGGTCGCCCGCTTTGAAGCAATCAGCGCCGAGCGGAAAAAAGGCAACGCCCGCGCCGTGTGCGTGTTTGTCGGGGACGGCATCAACGATGCGCCCGCCCTTGCCCGTGCGGATGTGGGTATCGCGATGGGCGGAATCGGCAGCGACGCTGCAATCGAAGCCGCCGACGTCGTTCTTATGACCGATAACCCGCAGCTTATTCCGCAGGCAATTAAATCGGCGCGCTTTACACGGCAAATTGTCAAACAAAATATCGTGATGTCGTTTGTTGTTAAGATTGCCTTTTTGGTAGGCGGCGCCTTAGGGGTTATCGGATTATGGGCAGCGGTATTCGCCGACGTCGGCGTTGCACTCCTTGCCGTGTGTAACTCTTTACGGGCACGGCGGTAGAACAGAGGTAAAAGGGTACGGCAGGATTCAATACCCCACATACTGAGCGGCAGGATAGATGCAGCCTGCGCACGCAATATCGGCGGAGCTTCCGGGCTGCACCCGTACCGGCTTAAAATAATTTCCGGAAGCAGGTGCGGTTTTTTGGATGATGCCGTCGGGACAATGCATTGAAACGGGCATCCGCTTTTTCGGCGGATATGCGAACGGCTCCCCGTGTGCTGCAGCAGAAAGCAGTTCACATATCCGCGTCAAAAAGGCAAGCCGTTCCTCAAGCTCAAAAATAAAACGGGAATAAAAAGAGAGCATTCCGAACTCATTGCCGGAAAGCGTACTTTGCTCAAGCTGCTGCAGCAAGCGGTTCAGCGCTGCAAAGGCAGATTGTGCTTCTTGATAGCGGGAAGCGGAATACCCTTGTCCGTAAATTTGCTGCAGCATTGCCTTGAGTTCTTCCGCATTCCGGTATATATACACAGGCTTTTGCGTGCACTGCCGGAACGCAGCTTCGACGGCGGGACAGCATCCGTCGAGTACATACATCTTGGAAGAATACAGCAGCGGACACTTTTGCGTCGTTAAATATACCATCGTACTTTTGATCGTATCGCAGGCAGGATAATCACCGTGTTTGAAAATAAAGGCGTCCACTCCTACAATCGGTACCGGAACAAGACCGCATCCATAGATAAGCGCCTCATCGATGACGGGGGACTGAGCAGCGGAATATGCAGAGCCGAATTCTCCGACGATGTTGTCATCCGCCTGCATCCGTAGAGTGGCATCGATATATGCTTCACGGCGGAGATCGGGGGTATAGTCAAGGATTTCCTGTAATGAAGTATGTTGAAAATCTAATTCCATAAGCCGATCGTTTTTATTCCTTTTCAAATTTTTTACGTTTCTATAGCCGCGGACTCGTATTCCGTATCGGGTATGCCGATTTTATCACGCCAAGAGCTTATTTTCCATACCGGAAATTATATTGATATTTGCATCGGCATCCGAAAAGTAGTACAATAGCTCCATTAAAAACACACCGGTGCCGGACAATATGAATACATCGATCGGTACGGGTTTTAACATTTTTATCGGGAGATTTTATGAAAAAAGCGGCTATTATCTATGCATCGGTTCATCATGGAAATACGGAAAAAGTAGTTACGGCAATGGCACACGATATGCCGGTAACGCTGTTTAAAGTAGAGCAAGCTCAAAATATCGATTTTTCGGAATACGATTGTGTCGGCTTCGCTTCGGGAATATATGCGGGAAGATTTCACAAATCGATATATGCATTTTTGAAGCATCACCGGCATGAACTCCCAAACCATGCTTTTGCCGTATGCACAAGCGCAGCAGGCAAAGGCCGGTATGCAAAAAAATTTGCCGGTTATTTACAGTCAAACGGCTTTACCGTATTGGGTGAGTTCGAATGTAAGGGCTTTAACACCTTTGGGCCATTTAAGCTGTTCGGCGGTACCGGGAAAGGCCGTCCCGACAGCAAGGATTTTGCCGACGGGGTTGCGTTTATTCAGAAGATTATGCTAACGTCTATCTAGGTCTATAAAGGAGGATTCTATGTCTAAAAAACTACGTTCATTAGCAGTTCTGATTATGATGCTTGCAGCTTTGCCGGTATGGGCGGGCGGAAAGCAGGGCAAAAAAGCATCGAAAGGCTTTGCGTCCATAACCGATCATCAGGGGAGAACGGTTGTTATCCCCAACAAGCCGGAGCGGATTGTTGCACCGTTTTATATTCTCAGCAACACGGCGTTGGCGGTCGGCTGTAGGGAATATATCGTGTCGGGTGACGGCGGAAAAGGCGGACGCCCGTTTATTAAAGAATTTGCTCCCGAACTTGCGGACAAACCCGCATGCGGCGGCGCAAAGAACTTGAACCTTGAAGCGGTTGCTTCTCTGTCTCCCGATCTTATCTTAGTACCGTTTAAGGCAGCGCAGCAGCTTCCTCAAATCGAAGCGCTCGGGGTTCCCGCATTGGTGATTGAACCTGAAACGATGGATAATTTTTTCAGCTATGTCGAAATGCTCGGTACGGCTACCGGTAACCGGAAACAAGCACAAAAATTACTTAGCTTTTATAAAACAATTTTAAGAGATGTTGCAGGCTTTATTAAAGGAGAACCGGCCGTGTCCGTGTATGTCAGCAGCCGTTCCGATCCTCTGAACGCGCTCAGCCCCAAAATGTTCCAAGCGGAACTCGTTGCTGCTGCCGGCGGAAAATTGGTAAGCGACGATATTACCGGTGTATACTGGACGAAAGTTTCGCTGGAACAAGTCCAAAAATATGCCCCGCAGGTGATTGTCGCGGCAACAGGTTCAAAAGTAACTCCGGAAGAACTTGCAGGAAAAACTGAATGGAAGGGTATTCCCGCAGTCGATAACGGTAAGGTGTACGTATTCCCGTCAAATGTAGACGAGTGGGATTCTCCCATTCCGTGCTCATGCCTCGGCGTTATCTGGCTTGCAGATAAACTGCACCCGGGCAAAATCCCTGCCGGTTATCTGGCAGAAAAGACCAAGGCTTTTTATCGGGACTTCTTCGGCAAAGAGAAAGACCCTGCCTCTCTTGCTGTAAAATAAGCGGATAACCGCTAAAAATTTCAATGCATTACCGGAGTAAACTGATTTTTGCGGCCGGTATAATGCCCCTAGTTGCGCTGATATTCTCGATGAGCTGGGGGCGTTACCCGCTTTCCTTCATCAAAATACTTTCCATCCTATTCCATACCGATGCGTTCGCCGCGGTGAGTACGGCAGATTACAATATTTTTATGAATATCCGGCTGCCGCGTACCCTCTTTGTCTTCCTTTCAGGTGGCGCAATCGGGTTAAGCGGGGTTAGTCTGCAAAGTTTGTTCCGTAATCCGCTGGTAGCGCCCGATATTATCGGGGTTTCTACCGGCGCTTCACTCGGTGCGGCAATCGCTATCGTGCTGCTCCATACGACTTCGGCAGGCATTCAGCTCTGCGCCTTTGCAGGCGGCATCGGAGCGACGCTGCTCGTGCTCAAACTTTCGGATATCGGCGGAGAACACAGCCTTATCCGTCTGGTTCTGGCGGGCGTCATCATCAATGCGCTTGCCGGAGCCGGCGTATCCCTTATCAAATACATGGCGGATCCGCTTAACGAACTGCCTGCATTGGAGTTTTGGCTGATGGGCTGCTTTAACGTCATCACGTGGCGGAAGCTCGCGGTGTTTTTACCGATCGCCGTTGCAGGGTGCAGCTTTATCCTGTTATTCCGCAGGCAGTTGAATATCCTCTCGTTAGGCGATGAGGAAGCGGCCTCGCTCGGTACGCCGGTAAAAAAAATGAGGATGCTGTTCATTATCGCCTCGACGCTGCTGGTTGCAAGCGTGGTGTCAGCCGCCGGCATTATCAGCTGGATCGGACTCATTGCGCCGCATGTTATCCGCTTGCTGTTCGGCAATAACAATTACAAGGTCGCACCGCTTTCTTTTATGTGCGGCGCATCGCTTCTCTTGTTTGCGGACACCGTTGCCCGCTCCATCTCCGGAAACGAAATACCGGTCAGTATTATCACGGCGATAATCGGAGCGCCGATTCTTGCACAGCTGATGCTCCGCCGGAATAACGATATTTGGATCGGAATATGAACGCAGCTTTTGAACTTGACGGCGTTACGGCGGTGCGGGGCACGCAGACTATTCTGAAAGATCTCCGGCAGCTCATTCCGCAACAGCAGGTTATTGCGCTGGTAGGCCCGAACGGAGCGGGAAAAACTACCCTTTTGCGGCTGCTTGCCGGTTTGGATGCGCCCGCAGCGGGTACGCTTTCCGTATTGGGAGAAAACGCCGCGCATCTTACGCGCAAACGGTTCGCTCAAAAAGTATGCTATATTCCGCAGGGACACTCCGGCGTGTTCACCTACACGGTGCGCGACTTTATCGTTATGGGGCGTAATCCTCATCAAACGGCCCTCCAAACACCTTCGCAAAAAGACTGGGAATATGTCGATCATGCGCTTGAGGTTTTCGGATTAACGCAATTTGCCGGCCGCTATTACAGCCAGCTCAGTTCCGGAGAGTCGCGGCTTGTCATGCTCGCCCGCGGTATGGTGCAGGATGCGCCCATTATCCTCTTGGATGAGCCGACCGCCAATCTCGATTTTTACAACGAACATAAGATTATGCAAATTATCCGTAAGCTTTGCACAAAAGCGCACAAGACGGTGCTCGTTTCCATCCATAATCCCGCGCTTGCCTTGCAATACGCCGACCTTGTCTACTGCATTTACGGCGGAGGTATCGCAGCCGTGGAAGAAAAAAGCAATCCCGATTTTGAACGCAACATCACCGCGATGCTGAACGTCATGTACGCAGAAAAAGGCGGCGGAACCATATACTTTCAGCGCATCGATGATATACCCTTTGTGTATTTGAAATAACGGCAGCTACAAGGTAAACGTATCATACCCCTTTTAAATCCCCCCGGCCTCTGATTTTGCTTCCAACTAGAGTGACCTTTGACTTTTCACCCGCTTCGGTATACAATCCGATAAAAGAAAGTTGAAAAACAAAGATTTTAGCTGTCTTTCTATGTGATATAATCGATTAAAGAGGTTCCCCTATGGCTATAAACTGCGGTATTGTCGGACTACCGAATGTCGGTAAATCGACCATCTTTTCTGCATTAACCCGTGCTCCTGCGGAGGCGGCAAACTATCCGTTCTGTACCATTAATCCCAATGTCGGTATCGTCGATCTGCCTGATGAACGGCTCGCAAAGCTATCGCAATTTTTTGAACCGAAAAAGACCATCCCCGCTGCCGTCGAGTTTGTCGATATTGCAGGACTCGTAAAGGGTGCCTCAAAGGGTGAAGGGCTCGGCAATCAGTTCCTTTCTCATATCCGTGAGGTGGGCGTTATTGCGCATGTCGTACGCTGCTTTGATAATCCCGACATCGTTCACGTAAATAACAAAGTTGATCCCGCCTCGGATATCGAAACCATCAATATTGAACTCGCGCTTGCCGATCTCGCCTCGCTGGAAAAGCGGGCGGAACGGGCGGATAAGGCAACCCGTATGGGTAAAGATATGCAGAAAGAGGCGGCGATTGCGATGAGCGCTATTGCAAAGATCAAGCCGTTGCTGCAAGACGGAAAGGGCGCCCGTAATGCCGATTTAACCGATGAAGAGCGGGCGGTGATGTACGATACCCACCTTATCACCATGAAGCCGCAGCTTTACGTTTGTAACGTTGATGAAGACGGAATCAAAAACGGCAATGCATATATCGAAACGGTGAAAAAAATTGCCGCGCAGGAAGGAGCCGAAACCGTCGTTATCTGCGGCAAATTTGAAGCGGAGCTTGCCGATATCGACGATGCGGAAGAACGCGCCGCCTTTCTGGAAGAAATCGGGCTTAAAGTCTCAGGCTTATCAGTCCTTGCCCATGCGGCTTATCATTTAATCGGGCTGCGTACCTTCTTTACCGCCGGAAAAGATGAATGCCGCGCATGGACAATCCATGCAGGAGATACGGCCCCCAAGGCGGCCGGCGTTATCCACACCGATTTTGAACGAGGGTTTATCAAAGCGGAAGTTTATAGTTTTGATGACTTCCTCAAATACGGTTCTGAACAAAAAATCAAAGAAGCCGGCCGCTACCGCCAAGAAGGGAAAGAATACGTTGTGCAGGATGGGGATATAATGTTCTTCAAATTCAACGTCTAGTACCTTTTGAAAATATGTCGGTATCTCCTTCGTTGCTGCGAAAAAATTAATCCTCAACGTATCAGAACGGACAGGGATGTCCGTGGTTCCATACATCAGCGACGTTTTTGCTTTGCAAAAACTCGCCGCCAGCAAATGTGCACGGATGTACATTTGCTGGCAAGGTATCTGTACTGTCTATTTTAAAAGGCTATGGAGTTTTTTTCTCCGTAAGCCGTCGGGTAAACGCATCAGACAGATGCCAAGCATAGCGCAGAATAATAGGGTAGGAACTCCATTTGAACCGTGAAGCGGTGAAACTCTGGAGGCACTACCCTGTTATTCTGCGGGAATATACACCAAACAGTCTGATGCGTTTACCCGGGAATAGAGGCGGCAATGGCTTGAAAAGTGAGCTTCATACTTCAAAATCTTTTCGCAAAGACTATAAAAGCTATTTAAAAAAAAGTAAAAATCCGGTATACTCGCCCGCATGGAATTAACTCAAGAGTTTATTGACGGTCTTGTAGTGAACGAGATCGACATTATGAAAAAGGTTGCGGAAGAGCTGAATATCAGGATGCAGCAGGTTTCCGCAGTTATCACATTGGTCAACGAAGGATGTACCATTCCTTTTATTTCACGGTATCGTAAAGAAATGCACGGTTCGCTCGATGAAGTTCAAGTTCGGGATTCCGATAAATTGTTTAAATCCTACGTCAACTTGGAAACACGGCGGCTTGAGATTGTGCGGGGTGTGTTTGCAGCGGGAAAGCTGACCGAGCTGCTCTATGACAACATTATGAAGGCATCAACGCTGGCAGAGCTTGAAGATATTTGGGCGCCCTTCAAAAAGAAGAAAAAGACACGTGGTATGCTTGCCGTTGAACGCGGTTTGCAGGGCTTAGCGGATTTAATGAAGGAATTGGAGGAAGCAGAGCTTGTAAAACGGGCGCAGGATTTTGTTAAAACCGATTGCGAAGATGAAACACTCAATGTGCCGACGGTAGAGGATGCGCTTGCGGGAGCTTCCGATATTATTGCCGAAGAAACAGC
>NZ_CALHGC010000196.1 GCF_938029485.1 uncultured Treponema sp.
TTTCAGGCGCCGATAGAGACGTGTTACTTGAAGCGATCCGCGAAGGCTTTAAAACAATCAACCAAGTTGTCGATCTAAAAGAAACGACTATTCAGCATCTTACCGCTACCCAAATTATTATCAATTCAGTTACGTATAACTCCTATAATAGCACCATTAACATAACAGCAACCGAACAAACTGACTTAAAAGCAGTATTAACGGAAATTGTACAACAGGCATTGGCAGGGTAGAAAAGCTATGAGAATATTTGACGGAAAAAAAGAATTAGATATACCGATATGGATAACCGCCTCAAGCAGCGCTTCAACAATCCAAACCCAAGCGGTGAAGCTCAACGACCGGCATGGGGAATATCTAACCGGAAAAGAACAGTATAGCAGTAAGACATTTCAATGTTCGGGAACTATTCCAACTGATTCTGCTTGCGCAGTAGAAAAAGAGCGCAGCAGGTTACTATCTTTATTAAGTGGTAAAGATTTAATCGTTTATCGCGATGATGATGACACTATCTTTTACCAATGCCGATTAACAGGGCAGATACAGATAACCTATTATAATGGAGAAAATCTTCATAAAGTCTTTACTATCAATTTCACACTTAAAGCCTTCGATCCGTTCGGCTATGGGCAGCGAAAAATCGAAACGATTGCAGGCGGAAGGCGAGATATATCCATTGTAACCGAAGGGAATGTATCCACCATACCGGAGATTGCGATAAGCGGTATCGAAAAGGTTTCAGGTCTTTTGGTACGATGCAATGAAACGGAACTGAAAATTTCTCGTGAAATAACAATACCACAGGGGAAAGCGCTCGTGTATAAAGACGGCACGCTCTTTTTAGATGGGACCGACCACACACACCTTTTAACGCTTCCAAGCATTATTCATCCGCTTTCCTTTATACCCGGCACTAATATCGTTTCTCTCTATGTTCCGGCTGGAACCGTTTCCTTTACCTTTAGCGGGAGATATATATGATTATCTTTTACGATAAAGACGGCGCACGGCTTGGAAAAACATACGAATGCGGATGGAGCTTTTCACAGAAAAAGAACAAAGAGGGAACAGGAAAACTCGACCTTATCGATTATCCTCAAAACGCAAAATATGCGGAGCTTTATAGGGAGACGGAAAAAATGCAAACCGTCGTTCTTACCGAGCATTCGACCAATGACAGCAAAACAAGTACAAGCGTTAAAACCCTTGAAAGCCTTTTTAAAAATTACCGCATCCCTGAAAACTGGCACGGCTGGGATAAAAAACCTTTAAGCTTTGTATTAGCTGATGCAATATACGGATTCGATTATATCAAAAAATCAACTTTAGAAGATTTCACCGATTATATCGAAAAAGTCAATATCGGATTAAATAAAATAAAAGACGGCGATATTCATCTTGATTACCGGGAGGTCGGGGATAGTATTCATTATTACGAAAAAGGCTCTATTACCTTTGCTTTTGATTGCGGAGATGCAGTCGGACAGCGGTATGTCAGGTGGGTTGCGACAACCGGTGAAAAAGTTTCTATCAGCGTACAATCTGCGTCATCTTACACCCCTATCGTCAATATAGCCGATGTTGATTTTTCAGCTTCTCCCGTTCTCTCTCCCCGCCGTGATGTAGAACATGATAGTAGTCTGTCAGGTGTAAAAATTGCAAGTGATAAGCGTTATGTTGCAGTGCGCTTCATCTTGACCTATCACAATGCCGATTGGATACAGGATTTTGCAACGCACAAAGTGTATAATCATAATAACGTATTAGTTGACAGGACCGTACGCGGCTTTACACCGGTTATCCGTGCTTTTGAAATTATTACCAGAAAGAAAACAGAATTTTCGATTAAATCCGCCCCTGCTGATATGAGTGAATTAGTAGAGGGCATAGAGCTTTCAAATACTACACTCTGGGATGCTATTCAAAAAATACGAGAGAAATACCCTTTTGATACGACCTGTACGTTTGAAAAGGGGCGTCTTTTTTTTAACTTCGAGCGTAGTCTAACGAAAAACAAAAAGGCACAAGCTGCCTATCTTTTACGCGCGAATGATACCGTTACACAACAGCTGAACAATACCATCATTAAAGAATTAAAGCAGACCGTTCAAAAAGTGAACGTAATGCATTGTTATGGAGAAGGAGAAAAACAACAGCGACTGTACCTCCGCATCCCTGAGACGGGAACGTATGACAACCTTGCAACCGTAGAAGATACGTTTACCGACAGTAAGATAAAAACACGGGAAGAATTGAAAAAAGTCGGTTTAAAAAAACTAAAAGAAAAACGGAAAGAAGATAATCCTGTTTTTGAAGTTGAAACGCTCTTACCCATTCGCTTGTTTGATGAAGTTTCTTTGGTTCACCCTGAAAGCAATGCAGTGTACGAGGTTACCGTACAAGAAGAACACATTTCATATAAAGAAAATAAACTCACACAAAAGTTTGGTATCGGCGGTTTTCTTTTTAATCCGCTTTCTGCCCTTCTCCCCCAAAAGTCGCATGATACAGAGCGTAAAATAATTAAATCGCCGGTAGGTGTTCATGCATCAGGAAAACAAAATGCTATCAGTATAACATGGGAAGCTGATGGAGATGATTTTGTAATACGGTGGAAGGAAAAGACACAGGATTTTTATAACTATCGACATACTAAACAAAAGCAAGAAGTCATTGAACGGCTGAAAGCCGATACCGATTATCTTTTCAGTGTCGCTTCCGTTTCAGACGGGATTTTATCGGATTATACGGCGGAGATTGCGTGTCGCCCGCTTTCTGTCGATATGTCATTTCCTTCCGACGAGAATGCATTGGTGCACACCTGTTTTGATGAAACGCCGCAACAGCGGCCGCAAGCAGATCCTTCCTATACCGCATGGCAAAGCCGCATCATCGAGTATGACTGTACCGGTAAAACAGACATTACAATGACTTTTGCCGAAGCGCTGAACAATGTCATTATTTTATCCGGTGAATTACAAAACGATTTTACATTAAAACTTTTCTTTGATAAACAAAATGGCAATGGGACTAAACAGTATTTGATAGTTTATAAATTGACGGGATACTTTAATGTTATAATCGGAACCGAAGAGGCAGGAACGAATAAAATCTCGCAAAATATAACCGCCAAAACATTTGGACTCGGCTGTTATGCAGTCGTAGATTTTAGAGGGAATGTGTGGGCATTTGAAGGAAATATTAAACAATCCTTAATTGATGAAATTTTGCAACACGCAGAAAATAAACTCAATAACTCAATAGAACACACAGTAAATAATTTTCAAAATGCAATAAGCAGCTTTTTCTTTGAAGAAAAAAATAAAATAAATATTTTTATCCAAGAAAAAATGAATGAAATAAAAAACTATCACAAAGACCGCTTTATCAAACTATCCGGATCAATCGGCGAAATCAGATACTTTACAAGAAAAAATTATACTTACGGCTATCTTTATGCAAACGGTTATTCTTTTATTCCGGAACTTTACCCGGAGTTTTATCAATTTTGGCTTGAGAATTTTGGAGACAAGAAAAAGAAAAACTATCTCGGTTATGATGCTTTTGGATATCCGAAGCTACCCGATTTGCGCGGGGTATCTTTAAGAGCTGTTGACGACGGGGCAAATCAAGGCGGAGTATTACAGGCGTTGGAATATCAACACGATGCGATAAGGAATATTACGGGAGAATTTCCAATTCAAATAAGGAGAGCCCCAAAGTGGACAAACGGAGCTTTTTATGTATCCTCGTGGGATACTGATGAGAGCGATGGCGAGCAAGGCGGTCGGGACTTTGTCGGTAGATACTTTGGCTTTGATGCATCAAGGACAGTTCCTACAGCCGAAGACAATCGAGTTAAATCATACGGAGTTTACCCGTTTATAAAAGTTATATAAGGAGATTTGAAATGACAAATGAACAAGTAATTGAAGCCGTTAATAGGCTTACAGAAACCTACAATGAGGTTAAGGCAGAACTTAAAGAAGCTAAAACCCAAGCGGCAATTTTACAACCGCTTTATAAAAACGGCCGAATAATTTGGGACGGACGGGAAGACTTCCAGATGACAGATGAGCCGATTACCAACTTAATAGGAGTTGGAACGGCAGCAATCTCCAAATATGGGAAATGGTACGCTCAATATATGATTAAAATAACCGGACATACGCTGATTTCAAATTGTGAAACTCAAACACCGATAAATTACGTCGTTATAAAAATAAAATTGCCTGAAAATAAAGACGGTGCATTTTTCATAAAATACGCAAACGCCGATTCATGGAATCACGGTATTCTGATGGCATGGATGTGTAATTCCGATAAGCGCATTAAAACTTTACTCGGCGCTCAAGTTGCAGATAAGCACAATGATTATGCTAAAAGTGTTGTATTTAATCCTAAAAATCAAGACGCTTGGGATTCAAGATATTACCAATGGATAGCTTTTAATTACAACAAAGAAGATATAATCAAAGACGATGAAGGTTATTCTTATATAGCATCGTCTAGTTCGGTAGGTACTTGGTATGTCGGAGGCTGGGGTATTGCAGAAAGAAATACAGACTTTATGTGGACACCTACAAGAGTTTTTGATTTAGAGTTTTATAATCAAATAAGCAAAAGCACTCACCATTCACTATTAGCCGGTCTTACAATGTCTTATTTTGTCTCAAATAAAAAACATACAAATATACGAGTGCCTTATTCAAAGACGGGAAATTTAATAATAGGGATTCTATGTTTAACAGATCATTATACGCCTAATCCCATATTTTCAGGATTTAAAACGAACACCGGATTTAATTTTGATAAAATTGTTTGTGGTAATTTTGCAAAGATAAAACAGCCCTTGCGTGATTATCAATGGGGGTTTGTGCATATTCCAGAACAAGAAGTTGTACAAAACACGGTAGAAATTAACGGGCTTAAATTTTTGCAATTTAATATGGATATTCCTGAAAATGAAAGACATTTTTATTTTGCAGGAATGTTTACGGAAACAGAGACATAATTTATGGAAGCAATAAACTACGCCCCGAACGGGCAGAATATGATTTTATCCGAAGACGCGCAGATAGTGCAGGGAGTTTCCGGTAATGCGTGTTATTTACCGGCAGGAATCGGTAGGATTGCCCTTGCCGGAGACCGCAATGAATTATCGGTTTCTCTTTGGCGGCAATGGGACGGCGTTGTAGAAACCGATGCTCCGCGCGGTGTCTTTAGCTTTAAGAATATACAGGTGTTCTTTGACCATGAAACAGACCTTTTAACCGTTGTGATAAACGGTTTTAAGGCGATTACGGATATAAAAGACGATCAGAAACAGACGCACTGGTGTTTTACCTTTGCAAAGAATAATCGCTTTACCGTCTACAAGGATTCAAAAGCGGTCTATGAGCTTTCTGCGGGCGATAAGCCGGTCGATATGGCAGACGGCTTCATCCTTGGCGGCGGCAAGACACACGCGACATTCGACGAGGTTCGATTATATAAAACCGTACTGAAACAAGGGGAGATAAACGGGCTTTTTTACCTTGTCAGTAAGGGAACGCAGGTACAGCATCTTGAAAACATCGTTGCAGGGGTTGCACCCAAGTATCTCGGCGTCGTCGAAACCGTGCCGACGACACGAACGGCGGTTATCACGAAAGGAGAGCGCCTCGGCGCACAGGATGCTAACCCCGGCGACTGGGTATTGATGGCTAAAACAGTCGGCGGCTGGAAAGTCGGAGTGTGTTACCGCTGGACGGGTAGTATGTGGATTAACCTTGAGCCGGAATACAACTACACCGAGCACTATCAAGCGGCGCTGTACCATATCTGCGAGATTGATGAGCTAATGAAAGAGACGGGACACTTCGGGGCTTTGTTTGCTAAGGCGATTGTTGCACAGGAAGCCTTTATCAAAAAACTTGCAGCGGATCAGGCATTTTTGCGGCAGCTCGTTGTGCAAAAGCTACGTATCGATAGCGATCCGAATTCACATCAAGACTTTGAAGCATGGTTTGATGAAACGAACGGCTTGAAAATAAAGAATAAGGGACAGGAGATATTCTCTGTAAAACCAGATGGAGCTGCCTATTTTTCAGGAGATATTAACACCCCTTTCTTTAAAATTTCTCAAGGGAAAGCGTTTGCTAAACAGATGTATCTTGAAGATGGCTTTTTTTCGGGGAATATAGTATCCGGTCCTTTAGAACTACTTAATACAGAACCATCTACAGAAAAATATTATATCTATAAAGGAGAATCTGCTAACACCGTTTATACAAAATACCCAAACGTCTGGATAATCTGCGAAAATGAACTATCAGGAACAGCAGTACACTCTTTCTATACAGGCAGCAACTTCACTGGAAAATATGTTAATATTAACGGAATGTCTGTTCCAATTTATCAAAACTACGTATGTCTCGAAACCCCAAATGGAACCATCAAGATTTCGGGAGATGAAGTGTTCGAAGAGAGTTTTACATTAATTTCTAAAAAAGGAGGCAAAACTCTTAAACTAAAAAATCTCCCCACGACTAAACCAAAAGAGAAGGACATCCTGTGGGTTGCTCCGAGCAGAGCTTTAATGTTATCCTAAACTTTAGAAATGCTTAGCATAAGCTTAATACTTTATAATAATTTTATTGTGTTGAATTTCCGTTTGTAAAATTATTTTTGTAGTCTTTACAATAGCTATTGGTCGTATGTTCGTAGAGTTAAATACATCGATATGAATTTCTGCATTATGCGTCAATATTTGAGTATCAAACAAAGCATTGCTATCACTTAATATAACGTTGTCTTCATTGGTTTTATTATATACAGCAAAGCTAACGGATTGTGCGTCTAATATCTCATATCGCGTATCAGAAACTTTATTCAAATAATAGCGACCAATACTTACAAGCGAAATATCACCATTATTGTACATCGGTAACACAAGCGATTTGCCTGCGTCTACTGTAAATTTATAAGATAAGATTTGTTTTTCATTTTCTTTAAAATTTTTTGCATCAACTGTTGCAGCATAGCTAGATTTATTTTCAATGATGGTATCTTTTGTCTTATACATTTGACACCCTGCAATCATTATCACCAGCAGCAATAAAACAGCAATCTTTTTCATGGCAACTCCTTTCAGTGCAATTAGTATACTATAAGCGGCGTGAAAGGGCAATATAAGCATAAAACTTCCATCCATGATGATCTGGAAGTGATAAAAAAGACCTCCAAAAGAAAGCTTTTCAAGAATTATAAAGTATCTGATTTTTCGATAATCTTATCATGGAATAGCAATGCTAAAATTGGGTCACTCTTTTTCAAAAAACCAATTTTTGTATTTTCTTCCATAACAAATTTAGGATATAAACTAAAAAAGCGCTTATCATCAATAAGGATATTTAACCGCTGCTCACACTTTTGGTTATTCCCTACTTCACAATGACCAGCAAATCGTGGACACTCTCTGTCAGCATGTTTCGGGCAAGCTGGTATAGGCTGTTCTATTTTTATCCTTTTATTGTTTTTTAAAAGGTGCAAAATATTATCAAACGCATACATTATGCAGCATTTTCCTGATATTCAACTATTTTAGTTTCAATTTCGCAAATGCTTTCCAAGCCGAGCATTGCTTCAAGATCTATGATACGTTGTTTTAACTTGCTAATTTCCTCTTGGTACACTCGTTTTGTATCTGTTGAGACACCGTTTTCGGCCAAATTTAATTGAAAATCTCGATATGCTTGCCAATATTGCTGCATAACAGGGGTGTTATAGAGTTCATGCAACTGTTCCCATGCAAACTCTTTAGTTTCTTGCTTTGTGAACAATGTATTCAAAAAATATATTACGCGCCCCTGCATATTTTTTATTGCGGCATTGGGCGTATCACCATCTGCTTCAATAACTAGCTGAATACAAGTTGCAGAGAAGCAACCTTTTTCATCTTTAGCAACAGTAAAAGAAAGAGTTGGAATTTCATGCGGAAAAGAGTTTGAAACAAACACTTTTAGCTTGCCAATACCAACAACAGTACCGCATGGAAGTACGATATTGTCTTTCATTGAACAACTCCTTATAATTTTGTTCTCTCTCCATGTATCGTATCGGATGTGCTGTCTAAATACTTTAAAACAAGCAGGTTTTCCTGCCTATAAAAAATCAATCTGCATATTGGTTACATGGCTGATAAAAACAGGGATTAGTATACAAGAATTGCATTTTTACGAGAGTTTGTACAGTTATTGGTAAAACTACATAATATATTGTGAAAGAGTTCCACAGCTAACCCCTTTTGAAATCTATTATACCTCATAAACACTATTATAGCAATAAAATAATTGCAAAATGTAATAAAAATAAGAGAAAATGCTTGTGTTCTTACCATCTACCTAGAAAAATTCGGTAACGGCTTACTGGTCGCCTACTCCGACAGCGACTGCCCGAAGCCGTTTGTCGGTAAGGCGTATACGTTTAATGGTACGGATAACGATAAGCTGCAGATAGGCCGGTGGTCATAGGGGGGATGTGGCAACAAAAGCTAACTAGCAGGCTACTTTTGTTGCTTTAAGACAAGATGGGACGGTTTTAGGTTTTTTGTTATCGTGTAAAAATCTATTTCCGTACCAACTGATATGATGCTAAGAAAAATTCTAATGATGAACGGGATAAATTACGAAAGTGCAGATCAGCAAGAAAATCCTTGAAATATTCCCAATTATTCTCAATATGTAATTGAATATTTGTACCTTCTAAAGCTGCCTGCACAAGAAAATAAGTAATATATTCGTTAAAATAAGCGCAAAGTATTGATAATTTTTCAGAATGTTGAGGTAGTTGAAATATTTCAAGTGAAAACGGTTTTAACATACTAAACCAATATAAAAAAATCGATGCAGTACGATGTATATAAGGATTGCTCGAGTCAACTTTAAAACCGTAATCTTTATATTGTTTTATTTCTTGTATTTGCTGTTCAGTGATATTTTCAAGACCTATTAAGCGTGCTTCTAACCTTCGTTGTCCATAAATATCACGGGAAAATTTCCCTACAGCTTGATTGAAAGTGATAGGATTAAGCTTAGGTATCATATACTGGCGAATATGCTGAGGTATGCTTTTTTCAAAAATTTGACGTACAATCTGCTGTATTATTTCAAAGCGCTTGTTTTTATCTATTTTTTCAAGACAAGGGGCATTTGTATAGCAAAAATTAAAATCTTGCCGATAAACATAGTCAGAAAAAATATAGTAATACAACAGCTCCGAAGTATTATTCAAAATCAAACACCTTTCTTGCTCTTTCTGCAACTTCGGTAATTATTTCATCTTGTGTTTTATTTAAGAACTCCAAGTCATCAGCTAAGACACAATTTGGATTTTCTTTTGATTGAAACATTATCGTATCAGGGAAGAATGTATCATCATTCAAATTGATAGATAATTTATCTGTAAAATTCACTATTTACATCTCCTCAACACATTTGTTTTATCTTTCTAATGTTATTTTAGCACAATCATCAGGGTATGAGGCAACCACCGCTCATAAAAAAAAGAGAGAATGACACGAACAGAGTAGATAAAAATCGATTGCTACCCCACTGGCTATAATAATAAAATGCTTATTTTTTATTGTCAATACTTATTTTTAGTTTTTCACTATGATCTATTCTAAGAAATCTCTCTATACAATCCCATTTATATGGTCTGAATCTAAAGCTATGACTACCATTACAAAACGCTCGTTCTATGAGATCTTTAAAGAATCCTATCCTTGTCGCCGAAAATGGCCATAAGCAGAAATCTTATCAATTGAGGAGGCATCTTTTTATGAAAAGCCTAGGACAGTCGTGGTGTATTTTTCCAAGAAATAAAGCGAATGGGATTCTCTATGTCCAATTGAAAAACAGAGAGACCGGCGAATACATGAGTGCAAAAAGCACTGGATCGAAGGATAGAAATGAAGCGACACGTTTTGCTAGTCGTTGTTGGGCTGAATATGACCGGACAGGTAAAGTGCGATATAGTGTCGGCGATAATATTGCAGCAACGGATGAAGGAACTCATGTTATCGGCACGGATATAAAAGCGTATGCTCAAACTGCTATTGATACGATTGTGCAAGGCGTACAGGGCGCTGTTTGTCATAACAATTCCGTACAGCCATACTCTGTATCAGCCGCAGAATACGAAGATGCTCCGAAAGAGATTAAACCGCTTTTAGATCGGCTATCAACGCTTACCTTTTATGAGTATATCCTTCTTTACTGGAACTATGATGAAAGCCCCTTCATCAAGGGTAAAATACGAACAGGTACAACTCCTCCAAATCCTGAGCGGTTTTACCATCATACAACTTGTATTAAAAAGTATGAAAAGTATTTTCCTTCCTGCTTGCTTACCGAAATAACCGGCGCTAAAATCGATACAATGCTCGGTGCAATTAAAGGGGCAGGCAAGCTGAAAGAAAACACGATGCACAAATACTACGCTATCTGTATTCAAGCCCTTCGTTTTGCGTATCGCAATAACCTCATTGCGCGAGATATTTCACAGCAGATAACGAGGGAGTCAAAGGCTACGCGAAAAAAAGCTAAAAAAGAAGCGGAAAAGGCTACTTTTACGAAAGAGGAAATCCGGCAACTTTTCAATGGTGAGTGTAATCCCTTCGGATCTCAAACAAATTGGCTTATCAATGAGGTGCTGTTTAAAACCGGTTGCCGCATTGGAGAAGTACAAGCCCTTCAGATGCAAGATTTTATCAAAAATTCAGACGGATATGCGCTCAAGGTTGATAAGAACTATTGCAGAACTGGCAAGCGGCTTAAATGTACGAAAACAGAACGCAGCGATATTGTTCCTCTTTCCGCCGACCTTGCAGAAAAATTGCTCGCACACCTTGAAGAAAACCCGTCTAAAAAGGCTCCTGAGGCATTTATATTCAGCTCCCCACGAGATGCGCATAAACCGTTCTGCTATGAAAGTTTTAACGATGATTTTAATAGAACGATGGTGAGCCTAGGAATGAAGCGCACTAATTTGACCATACACAGCTATCGGCACACTTATGCTACCTTTTTACGACTTGCCGGTTTTTCAGAAGAAGAACTCAAGTTTTTAACTCGGCACGACTGCATAGCAGAGGTGCGGCATTATGCCGACCACTATACGCCTGAAATGGAACAACTCAAATACAAGGCAGTCGGAGCACTCGATAAACTCATAGAGTAAAGCTGGTACGAAACGGCGGTACAAAAAGCATCTTTTCTCACTTTTTGAATGGTACTTTATACACCTGACAGGAAAGCTGTATACAAATGACTTGCAAAAACACGCTAAAAATCTTGAAAAATCGATAAAAATCATCAAAAAACACAAAACGATAAAAACATGCTTGACAAAAACTCGTTCATAGCTTAATATAAAAACAGTTAGAGACACACAGTTTTTTTGTAAGATAAAGTGTCAGATAACTAGTTAAAAATATGTACCAAAAACGCCTTAAACAAGCGTTTCACCCTATCTTTTAGCGTTTTTTTCTGATACAGAGTCAAAAAATGTACAAGGATGTACATTTTTTAGCGATGC
>NZ_CALHGC010000197.1 GCF_938029485.1 uncultured Treponema sp.
CGGCTTTTATTTTACACTCCTTCTATTCTTTAGTGTAAAGCGGATGGACAAAAAATGCAAGGAAAAAGCGGAAAAAAACGAGAGAGGCTGTCCAAAAAGTAACCAACTTTTGAGATATCCCCTCTCACGTATTATTTTTTTACCAAGTCGGTTGCGAATATCTTTATCATAATAATAACTGAAAGCGCTGCGACAATTCCGTCAACGAGCGGCATTGCAAGCCATACGCCCCGCGCTCCGAAAAAATGCGGCAGTATGAGTACGGCAGGCACAAAGAGCACCAACTGCCGTGAGATCGCTAAAATACCGGCGGGTTTCGGCTTGCCGATGGCCTGAAAGAGCGTCATATTCAATATCATAATTGCAAGCGCGGGGAAGATTATCATGGCAATAACGGCATTGGTTTTTCCCTGCGCAACGAGTACAGGATTATCAATGAACAAGCCCAATACCTTTTCAGGACTGAGTAAGAAAATACCCCATGCAAGCACTGCAAGCAAAAGGCCGAAGCCGTAAAACATACCGGTTCCTTTTTTCACCCGATCAAAAAGCCCTGCGCCGAAGTTCGTACCGACAAAGGGCTGAAAGCCTTGACTTAATCCCCACAGCGGAATAAAACTCAACATCAAATAACGGAAGAATGCACCCATTAGAACCACCTGATCTTCTCCGCCGTATTTTTTCAATGTCGAATACATAACCGTTTGCTGTACCAGCGAAAGAACTTGCATAATCATCGCAGACATACCGATTGCAATTGTTTCTCCGACAATCGATTTATCCGGTTTAAGGGTTTTAAAGCGAACATTTTTGCTGAAGCACAAAAAGTAAAAAAAGCTGACCAATGCGAAAACCGCCTGTGAAATAACGGTGGCAACGGCAGCGCCGGCAATTCCTTGTTTGAACACGATAATGAACAGCGCGTCAAGCACAATATTCAGCACGGCGCCGGATCCCATGATAATCATCGCAAGCGCAATTCTTCCTTCTCCGCGCAGTACCATATTCGAAGCCTGTCCGAAGTTTACAAATATGGAGCCGAGGTACACAATCCGTAAATATTGCACACCCATTGCGTGCATTTCCCCTTCCGCCCCGATAAGGGTGAGAAGCTGCGGCGCAAAAATGTATCCGATTATCATTACTACTGAGGACATCAATACCGACAACACCAAGACGTTTCCCATCACCGCATCGATGGTTTTTTGGTCTTTTCTGCCGACTGCACGCGATAAAATCGATGCGGAACCAATTCCGACCAATACCGCAATACCGTTATTCACCAGCGTAAAAGCATACGCAACGCTGATTGCACCGAGCGCTTTTTCGCCTACATACCGTCCGACAAACATTGCGTCGACGAAACTGTACAAACTGATTACCAGCATACCGATGATTCCCGGTACGCCCAACTTTAACATGAGCTTGAATATATTTCCCGATACAAGCTCCTCTCGTTTATCTGCCATAAACACTCCTCAAAATTCAACAGTTGAACAAAGCATAGACTTTGTAAGCTGTTGGATTCTTAAAACAATAACTGACGGCATCGTCAGTTATTGAAAATATATACAAATAGAGATAGATTGTCAACTACGCACAACAGTGCTGTCAGAGTGAGTGCATCAAACACACTTTGTAGGTTGTGCTGAAAATATATGATAAAAAGATATTGATATTTTTAAAATTTATATTTGCCAATATGGAAATCATCGTATATAATTGAAGATATTATCGCATTATGATGTGCGAAAACCATTTTCTAGGAGTTCTTATGAGTACAAAAAAGAACAAGGAAATCTCGGGATTTCTCAAGGGTGTTGAAAGGATCGGGAATAAACTACCTCATCCGGCGATGCTTTTCTTTATCCTCAGCATTATCGTTGTCATTATTTCCGCCATTGTAGCGGCTGTCGGTGCGCCGGTTACCTATTTTGACGCGAAAAAAGGGCAGGAAGTAACGATAAAGGCTGTTTCGCTTTTGAATGTCGATGGATTTCGCTATATTTTGAACAGTGCAACGAAAAACTTTACCGGTTTTGCTCCGCTCGGGACGGTATTGGTCGCAATGCTCGGTATTGGCGTTGCCGAGTGGACAGGACTTATCAATACTTCATTGAAAAAGCTCCTCACCAATATTAACCCCAGATTGCTGACCGCCGTTGTTGTTTTTGCCGGTATTATGAGTAACATTGCTTCCGATGCCGGTTACGTTGTAGTTATTCCGCTCGGTGCTATCGTGTTTGCAAATGCAGGACGGCATCCGCTCGCAGGTCTTGCCGCAGCCTTTGCCGGTGTTTCGGGAGGTTTTTCCGCAAACCTCTTGCTGGGAACTACCGACCCGCTGTTAACCGGTATCACTATTGAGGCCTTGCACAATGCCGGTATGGACATCCCGCTTGATCCTACCTGTAACTGGTACTTTATGGTCGTTTCAACATTCTTGTTGACAATTATCGGAACCTTGGTAACCGAAAAGATCGTAGAAAAGAACTTAGGCGAATACCACGGCACCTATCAGCCGGATAATATGCCTGTTTCAGCTGAAGAAACAAAAGGGTTAAAGCGTGCCGGTATTTCCATTCTGATTATGGTGGTCATACTTGCAATCGGTATGTTCGGCTTACCCGGCCTTTCGTCTCTTGCCATTTTAAGCGAAGTAAATCCCAAAACAGGCGTTAGTTCCCTCAGCAACTTTATGCACGGCGGTTTACTCCCCGTTATTTTAATTCTTTTCTTGGTACCCGGTTTAGTATACGGTAAAACATTGGGAAAAATTAAAAGTTCCGGAGACCTCGTAAAAGGAATGACACACGGAATGAGTTCAATGGCCGGCTACCTCGTACTGGCATTCTTTGCAGCACAGTTTGTCAGCTACTTCGGTAAAACAAACCTCGGAACCATTCTTTCCGTAAACGGCGCAAACTTTTTAAAGAGCATCGGCTTTACCGGCTTACCGCTTATCATCGCATTCGTAATTATTTCCGCTTTCTTGAACCTCTTTATCGGTTCCGCCTCTGCAAAATGGGGGATTATGGCTCCGATCTTCGTACCGATGATGGTAAATCTCGGCCTTTCACCGGCTTTAACGCAGGTTGCATACCGTATCGGAGATTCGAGTACCAATATCATCACTCCGCTGATGAGTTATTTTGCAATGATTGTCGTCTTTATGAAAAAGTATGATGAGGATTCCGGTCTTGGAACATTGATATCGATAATGTTGCCGTATTCGATCGCGTTCCTGCTTTCATGGCTCGGTTTGATGATTATTTGGTATGTAACCGGCTTACCGCTCGGTCCGGGAGCATTCTTAACACTGTAAGATTCCCGATGTTTATGTTCCCGCAGCATATCTAAGGAAACTGTCCAAAAACTGTTTTGCAATCCGCTTCGGCGGATATAGTGAAACATTCCCTTACGGAAAAAGCCGATAGGCTTTCGTTTTTGGACAGCCCTGCTTGCGGAAGAGGAGAAAGCTATGAACATTGATAGAGACACCGCAGTAGGATTGCTTAATCAATATGTTACGACCGAACATATCATGGCTCATTCGTTCGCCGTTGAGGCCGTCATGCGAGTCCTTGCAAAGCGGCTTGCGCCGGCTGAGGAAGAATTGTGGGGAATTACCGGATTGCTGCACGATTTGGACATAGATGTTTCCAACTGGCAGGAGCACCCCGAACGGCACGGGCCTGTAACGGTTGAGCTTTTAAAGAAGCACAATTTCGGCTGCGATGAGATGTACAGCGCCATTATTGCTCATAACCCCGATACGGGCGTCGCACCGCAAACGCTGTTTGAAAAAGCGCTCTTTGCTGCCGACCCGATTACAGGATTTATCACTGCCGTTACACTCGTGTATCCCGATAAAAAAATTGCGAGCGTTAAGGTTAAATCCATCGTTAAGAAAATGAAAGCAGCCGGATTTGCAGCAGGGGCAGATAGAGGAGCGATGATGTCGATAGAAAATATCGGAATACCGTTCCCGGAATTTGCGGAATTGTCTCTTACTGCGATGTGCGGCATCGCCGATAAACTCGGTCTTTAGCACATTCCGAATGGCTAAATTTAAACGGCAGTCGAAATCCTCCCGTATGGCGGAGATACAGGAAGCTGCAAAAAAAGTATTTTTGACGAAGGGTTTCCGCTATACGACGATGGAGGATGTGGTAAAAAACACAACGCTTTCAAAGGGCGGCGTGTATCAATATTATAAAACGACAAAAGCCATCCTGTTCGATATTATGCAAAACGGAAATTATTTTCGGTATGAACGAACCGAAAAGATCGTGCAGGAATCGGCGAGTACCGAATCGCTTGCCGAGATTGTAACGCAGGCGTGTGTGGCGAAGCTCTTTGACGAGCTGCCCGAAAAAAAACTCTATCTGATGTTTTTAGCGGAAATCCCTTATGACCGCGACTATGAAGCATTGTATTTCCAATTGGAAACGCAGGCCTTTGAGCTCTTTATAAAAACGTTGCATTATTCTCCTCAACAAGAGCGGGAAATTATGAATATCATCCGCAATCAAGAGTATTTTTTGCTTAAAATTTTTCACGGAATGCTCGTTATGCATGAATTATTCAGCGATAAAGGCGCTTTCAATCAAAATAAAGAAAAAATCCGCGCAATGATTCTTACCGCAATGCAGGGATTTTTCGCTCGGCATTCGGACTTACTCAAGCGATGACGATACTTCTTTTTGTGCAAAATTCAAAATTTTTTACAAAATTCCTACAGTTTTTCAACGGAGTGAGGTATGAATTTTATTGATTTTATACTCGCCATGCTGCCGATTTTATGGCTCATTATTTCTTTAAGCAAGCTCAAGATGGAAGGCTTTAAGGCCTGCGGTATTGCATTGCTGATAACGGCGGTTTTGGCTGCATCATATTGGAAATTGAATCCGATCCACATATCGACTGCCGTACTTGAAGGAACCGCTAATGCGCTCTGGCCGATATGTTTGATTATTACCGCGGCTCTTTTTACCTATAACTTAACCGTAAAAACCGGCGCTATGGAGATTATCAAAGGAATGCTGACCGGCATTTCCGATGATACAAGAATATTGATGCTGATTATCGGCTGGGGATTCGGTAATTTTATGGAAGGTATGGCGGGATTCGGCACGGCGGTCGCCATTCCCGCATCGATTCTTGCAGGAATAGGGGTTAATCCCGTCAATGCGGTAACGACTTGCCTTATCATGAATACGACGCCGACCGCTTTCGGTTCGGTAGGAACTCCGACGGTAACGCTTTCTTTAATTACGGGATTGGACTTACGGCTTCTTGCGGCAGATGCCGCCCTTATACAGGCTGTGCACACGTTTATTTCGCCGTTCCTTGCAATGATGGTCTGCGGCGGCGGAATACGGGGCTTAAAAGGAGTGCGGCTGATTACGCTAATCGCTTCGCTGTCATTTGCCGTCCCCTATCTGCTTTTTGCGCAGCTGTTAGGCCCGGAACTTCCGACCATCGTCGGCTCGATTTGTTCGATGGTCTGTATAATCCTTGCGGTAAAAATCGGCAAAAAGAACGGCGGAAAAGCTCCGCTCAAAATCGGGTTTGCGGAAGGCGCACGGGCATGGGCGCCGTTTGCGCTTATCTTCGTGCTGTTGATTATCACGTCAAAGGTATGCCTGCCAATCCATAACGCGATTAAGGATATCAAGCATTCGTTTTTGATATATACCGGCGACGGCGGAAAACCGTTGACGTTCAGTTGGGTTAATACGCCGGGAGTGATGATATTTATAGCGGCAATCTGCGGCGGGCTTATTCAAAAAGCTTCATTATCCGAAATTGCACATACGTTGAGCCTCACCGTAAAAAAATATTGGAAAACTTTTTTGACAATTTGTACCGTTATCGCAACCGCTAAGGTGATGACATACAGCGGCATGATTTCCGATATTGCGCATTCTATTGTTGCCGTAGCCGGGCCGGTGTATCCCTTTGTTGCACCGCTGATCGGTGTATTGGGCGCCTTTGTAACGGGGTCGGGCACTTCCACCAATGTTCTCTTCGGGAATTTACAGATGGAGACTGCTCTGTCGCTCAATCTGAATCCGTATTGGATTACCGCGGCCAACGTATTGGGAGCCGGAATCGGTAAGATGATATGCCCGCAGAATATTGCAATCGGGGCGGGAGCTGGGTATCCGTAAAGGTCAACGTTTCTTACTAGTCTATAGACTACTTTTTATCTTATCTCGTATACCCTGAACTTCTTTCTTTAGAGACTCTATATAGTCACTAAATACCTCTTTAGCCATCTCAGAACCACCATCCTTCTGGAGATCTTTGATTTCAACATCTTTTTCCAATAACAATTCTATTATTTTGTTAAAAACTCTCTTTAAGTTTTTTTGAGTATCTGGCTCTTCAGTGTCTATGATTATCTTATCGTCGCTTGGAAATATAAATTCTAACTTACAAATACCATCTTCCTGAAAAAGTCTTGTTTTTATCTTC
>NZ_CALHGC010000198.1 GCF_938029485.1 uncultured Treponema sp.
TGCTCTTTTCAGTGCATAGCTTTTTTCAGATAAGAGAAACGTATCTGGAGCGATACCGTCAACATCCTTCGTTAAAGCTGTTTGCGATGCATCCGCAGTCGTGGGCGCAATTTTGGAATACGCGGTATGCAATCACCGCGACCATATTAACGGGCTGTTTGCTGCTCGTTTCTGCGGTTATGCCGCTCGTGTTTTCCACAAACCGTTTAAGTCCTGCCGTAAATAAGCTTAACGTGCCGCAGCCGGTTTCGTCGCGGCCGATTCCGTTCACCGATTCCGGTTTTTTTTCCGTACAGGCATTGCGGCCTCAAGACTATCTCCCCGATTTAAGCAACTATATAGAAGATTGTTGGTATGCAACTGTGTTACCTTATCTGAATGTTCACGAACCGCTGCTGCCGCTTACACCGGATACTCGGATACGCTTTGATTCCTTTTATGAAGATTCAAGCGGAAAGCTGCACCGCGAAGAAAAGATCTTATATACCTTTGATACGCTCTTTATTCTCCGCGCATTGCAGCACGATCGGCTGGCGCTGCTTCCATTAGAAAAGATGCTGGCCGCCCAAACCTGTTTTACCGCTGCCGCTTATAGACCCTTACATCTATATACATTCGGTCCGGTACTGTCGTTTTTTATTATCCTCGGTACGTTGTTATTTCCCTGTATTCTGATTATAATGGGCAGGATACGATGATGGAATTTATACGGTTTAAACGAGGGCAACAACAAGCAAACTATATCCGCTTAGAACCTCAATTTGAAGGAAATGCTTTTTTACCGCAGTACGCATTGATGCCGCTTGCATTCGGGACGCAAACAAGTAATTTCCCCTTGGTCTCAGTCGGAGATTTTGTCAATGAAGGGCAGATGATTGCCCGTGCAGGCAATAGCACATCGGTGCATATACACGCTTCGGTACCGGGCGTTGTTGCAGGGATTATCGATGCGCAGCTTCCAAACGGATATTCCTTCCGCGGGATCCATATACGAACCGGCGGGGCTTTTGAAATACTCGGCAAACAACGTTCTCCCTATCAATGGAAGCGAAGTGATCAGCCGGCGCTTCTCCGCTTTTTCGACTTTGCCGGTTTAGTTAACACGGCAAATGGAACAATCGCCCTTGCGGAAAACATTAGAGCTGCTGTAAAACAAGGTGTAACAACACTAACCGTTATACTGTACGATAAAGATCCTACCTGTATGCTTGACTCTTTTTTAGCCCGCCGGTTTACCAGTGCAGTCGCAGAAGGAATCGGCATTATTGCTCATGCAATGGGCGCAACAAAAATCATTGTCGAAACAGGCACGGAGAAAAAAGATCGGGAACTTTTTGATACAATCGGAACCGTTATTCCCGACCGCGATCTGGCGCATCTTACCGTTCCGCAAACCTATCCTGCGGGAAACAGACATACTCGTTTGGCGGAAAAGAATGCGGTTGTTATCGATGCCTCGACAGCCTTGTCGGTGTACGAATCGGTACAATACAACCAGCCGATGCTGACAACGTATCTGCTCCTCACCGGCAAAACGCTGGAACACGCTAAGGTAGTTAAAGTGCGCATCGGCACGCCGATCGGACATCTTATAGAAGAATGCGGCGGCTTTAAAAGCAAAAACACACACATTATTTTGAACGGCTTACTGAGCGGGACGCTGGTAGACAGTTTGGACTTACCCGCCGGTAAGGGCATTAAATCGATTCACGCAGTCGGGAAAGATATCGATATTCAACAACAACTGGAGGAATGCGGGCACTGCGGACAATGCCTGCGGAGCTGCCCTGCATATATCGACCCCATAAATACGGTGCGCCATATTCAAAGGGATCGGTACACAGCCGAAACGCTGCGTTCTATTGCATTATGCAGCGGTTGTGCCTGTTGTTCGGCAGTATGTCCGGTGCGTATTCCGTTAAGCGCGATTATCAAATCGGCAGCAGCAAGAGGGGATAGTTATGCCGTATAACCGTACAATGCTCGCTCCTGCACCCTACATCTATACCGGTATGAATGCGCGGCAAACCGCTATACTCGTGCTGAGACTCCTATCGCTTCAGCTTATCGCGATGGGCATTATGCACGATTTTGCAAGTATCTTTCTGGTCATATCTGCCGGAGCGGCGGCAGCGCTTGCATCTTTTCTTATCGGTTGTATGCAAGGAAAAAGTTCCTTTGATATTCATGCGCTCGTAACCGGATTGTTGATCGGTTTTTTCCTACCGGTTAACGGAGGCTTCGTTTTTAGCTTTTTGATCGCGTTTATGAGTTATTTTTTCAGCTGGGGTGTTTTCGGCGGAAAAGGTTTCTCATGGATTAATCCGGTCATGCTTGCCGCCTGCATTGCTGCAGTGTGCAAGCCCGATTGCTTTGT
>NZ_CALHGC010000199.1 GCF_938029485.1 uncultured Treponema sp.
TACTAAAACATATTGACATCAACTGCATTTTAATGTATTTTTATTTTAGTAGCTAAAATAAAAAGGACAATGCAATGAATGATGTAGAAAATCTCATAAAACGGACGGTAAAAATTCAGTACAAAATAAACGCTAATGATAAAAGACCGAGGACTTTCGGTACACAGCATACTTTGTACCAAAGTGAAATTCATTTTATAGAAGCGATAGGTTTGGATGGCGGACACAGCGCTTCCGAGCTTTCGGAAAAACTCGGTATTACAAATGGCGCTGTAACACAAGTCGCCGATAAGCTGCTCAAGAAAAAATTGATAGAAAAATATAAAAAAGCGGATAACAAAAAAACCGTTTATTTTAAGCTGACGAAAGAAGGAACGGTTGCCTATAACAATCACGAAAAATTTCACGCCGGTTTTAACGAGAAACTTGCAGCGTACTTAAATTCACTCTCAAAAAAAGAATTTGACGCAATTGTTCGTTTAGCGGAATTGGTAGATAACAATATTCCCGATTTAAGCTCAAATGAAGGCGTATGGGAGGATTTACTATGAAAGCTGCTATCATTGTATTTAGTCCCTCGGGACACACATTGGCTGCTGCACGCATGATTCAGAGGAGTATCGAAGAGAAAGGCGGCACAGCGGATATCATAAATATTACAAAAGATGATAACCTGTTGTTTGCCTCAAAATCCGAAAGGCAAAACATGTTGGAAAATCGCCTAAAAGAATTCGACGTACTTTTTACGGGCGCTCCGGTATACGCAGGACATGCGGAAACTCATGTATTGCGCATCCTTGAAGCGCTGCCTGAACCGGATCAAAAGCGTTCAAAAATTGCCGTTCCGTTTATCACGTACGGAGGTGCTCATTCATTTATTGCATTGGAAGAGATGGGGCGTGCATTAAAAAAGAAAAAATATGTGCCGGTTTTGGGAATAAAACTTGCCTCCTTTCATACACTGAGCAGATTTTTTCATACTAAAATACTGGAGCACAAGCCCGGCGACGCGGAAGAACGCTTAATAGAGAAGACCATAAGTACTATTTTTAATTTATGTTTGCATACGGAACATATACAAGACAATAGCAGTTCTTTTGCGTATACCAAAGTCCCTATGCGTCTTATGCTGAACATACTTTCGCAAGAAAAAATACATGCAAAGTTTAAAACCGTATCGATTATACGAGAAAAGTGCCGTGCATGTAAAAAATGTATTTCAGTGTGCCCTGTTAACAATTTTATTTTTGTAGATGGTAAGGTCTCGATAAAAGATCAAAAAAATTGTATCTTATGCGGAGAGTGTTTTTATCATTGTAAAAGCAACGCAATCGATTTTGCATATCGAACGGTTGTACAAAAAAGATTAAATGATGGAAATATTATTTTGGAAAAAGAGCTCTCGGCCGTATACCCCAAACGATACGGCTACATAAATAATGAAGGAGAATTATGCTATGAGTAATGTATGCATTGTATACAGTTCAACACACCACGGGAACACTGAAAAAGTGCTGTATAAAATAAAAGAGAAGTACCCCGAAACGGTTCTGATCAAAGCTGTCGATTTTAATCCCGATGATTTTAAGCGATATGATACGGTCGGTTTTGCTTCAGGAATTTTTTACTTTAAATTTGCAAAACCGGTCGATAAGCTATTTGAACAAGCGCTCGCAGGCGGCGTACAAAAGCTGTTTTTTATTTACACCGCCGGAGCGGTTAATGCAGGGTTTGAAAAAACGCTGCGTAAAAGAACCGAACAAAACGGAAAAATCTGTCTGGGTATATTCGGCTGTAAAGGTTTCGATACCTTCGGCCCCTTAAAACTCATCGGAGGTTTAAACAAAGGCCGACCGAACGAAGACGATTTTAAAAACGCGATCGACTTTTTTGAGAAAAATATTGGGAACGTGTAACAGGCTTTTCCATAATTTCAGAAATAGATATGGAAGATGAAGATACTGATAATATAATGGATATAGTCAAATCAA
>NZ_CALHGC010000200.1 GCF_938029485.1 uncultured Treponema sp.
AATACATTGCGTTTTCTAAAAAAATCACGGGCGGCGGTTTGCGCACTTGCTCCGTTCCGTCAATAGAGAACCTCGAAAAACTGCAAGCCTATTCTTTATTAAACAGATCCGGCCGAAGTTTTTCCGCTTCGCCTAAATAAACCGGTACGGCTTTCTTTTTGCCATAGAAATAAAAAAGAAAACGGATAATGCCGCATCGGCTGCCGTCGATATTCGGTTCCTGACTGCAAAAAAGCACGGTTTCAGAAGCAAAACCTGCAGAGCGCAATAAAGTTGCAGGATTTGCCGCCGTTATATCGGTTGTAACTGAAAATTGCAGAGAAACGATATCTTTTTCATGTAATCTATTGAGTTCTAAAAAGCGTGTGTACGCGGTAACGACAGCTGCTTGGATGCTGTCCGGCGTGTTTTGAGCGGATACGGCGGCTCTGCCGGCATACAGTTTTTTCCTAAAGAGCATTGTATTTCCTTATATCGGATTAAGGCCGGTAGAAAGTAATAGAATAACGGCGGTTACGATCGCAGTTACCAATCCGAATATGCAAGCGATAACGCTGATAATACAACGGCCGAGATAGTATGGCTTCCGTAGCCGGATACTATAGCGGATTTCAAATAGAAAGGCAAAAACGGCGAATAAGAACAGTAAAATGCCGCTTGCAGTAAGAAACCGTAGAATAATGATCTGGCTTGAATCCAAAAAATTTTGGATATTTCCCAAAACAAATAGGGCGAATAAGGCAAGGAGAACAGTAAAGAGAAAAAGCACGGTTCTGTGTAGAAACCGAATAGTAACCTGTTTTCGAATTGTCGGAGATGCCATCAAGAACGGAGTATACCTTGTCCGCTTGGAACATACAAGGGATCGAAGATAGGATTTGTCCTGTCAAGTGCAGGCCGGATAAACATCAGCTCAGTGATCGGGTGTGCTTTGTTAAGCCCTTTTTGCTCGAATTTGGTTTTGGGACGCCAGTGCTGCGCAGGCGCAAAGCCTTCGTATTTTGAACGGAGCCCTTCAGTAGCTGAAAGTTCGGCAAAGGCATCCTCCGCATAGTCGTACCAATCGGTTACCATATAGAGGTAGCCGTTTTCTTGCAGTTTTTGAGCAAGCAGGTTTGTCCTAGGACGATGGAGCAACCGCCGCTTATGGTGCTTTTTCTTTTGCCATGGGTCGGGGAAAAAGATATGGAACCCTGCGATTGAGGCGTCGGGAATCATATATTCCAGCACTTCGATAGCGTCATGTTCGACAATACGGATATTTTTAAGGCCGCGGTGTTCTATCTCGTTCAAAAGCTTCCCGACCCCCGCTTGAAAAACTTCAATCCCGATATAGTTGAGTTCGGGATGCTGTGCTGCGATTTCCGCTGTTGCGACACCCATACCGAAGCCTATTTCGATAATAACCGGATTCGCATTCGCAAACAGTGCTGTAAAAGCAAGGTTTTCTTTTTTGTAGGGGATGCCCCAGCGCGGTGCGTATTCGGCATAAGCTTTTTTTTGAGCCTCGGTAATCCGGCCTTTCCTTAGCACAAAGGTTCTAATGGGACGTCCCTGCGGCGGCATATCGGCTGCGCCGGTTTGTTCACGTTGGTCTGTTTGTTCCGGTATCATGGTATTCCTTCTTTAATATGCGGGTATCCTTAAAATTTCAAATCTGTATAAAGAAATGTGTCCGTTTAAGCAAATTGTTCATCCGTTTTTAGGAGTCTCCGCGGTCTAATTTTTCGATAAGCGAAAAATACAAGGGGCCGGCTCCTGCACATATATCGGGTAAGAACCGGCTGCCGAACAGCGTTTTTTCGCCGAGTATGGGCGGTGTAGTGTTTTTGCCGACTGTTTCGGGATTTGCCGCGCCCGGTTCTACTGTTGCCGTATCTCTATGAACCGCAGGGACACTTCCGTCAGTTATTTCGGTATCGGCTGCGGTAAATTCCATTGCTGCGGTACCGCTATGAACGACAGCTGCGTTTCCGTATTTTTTTAGCAGCTTTTGCACAACGCTGTCGTTTTCCGCATCGGCAAGCGCACAAGTTGCGTACACTAAAAAGCCGCCCTGTTTTAATAGTAGGAAAGCCGCCGAAAGGAGCGCCCACTGCCGCTGTGCCAGCATTTTTATCCGTGCAGGTGTCCAGCAGGCAAGGTATTTTTCATCGGTAATTACATGGCGCTCCGAAGAACAGGGCGCATCCAGTAAAATGCGGTCGTAACACGCTTTCCGGTAACGGGGGAGAGTAGCGGCATCATAGCCGGTAACTTCGATGCGGGGTTTAATGTCCGGCGGCAGGTATTCGTCAAGGACGGTAAGCAGCCGCGCCCGCCGCGCTCGCGAAAGCTCGTTTGCCTGTATGTGTGCACTTTGCCCCATACGGGATGCGAGTACCAGTGTTTTACCGCCCGGCGCGGCGCACATATCCAAATAGCTGCCTTCATCGATCGGCGGAAGCGCCTGTGCCGCATAGATGCTCGCTTGGTCGAGGTAGTACGGCTTTCCGCCGCATACCGAAAACGCAACCGGCTGAGTTTCTTGCAGCAGCGCCGTCCTAAGTGCCTGCCATCGGTCACCGAAAAG
>NZ_CALHGC010000201.1 GCF_938029485.1 uncultured Treponema sp.
AAAGGTATGAGGGAAGGCCTTCTGTATAACCTCCTCCATCCTAGTAACAGGATGGAACTGAATGCCTTTCTTTATGTGCTCGGGGATTTTTTCGAGGTCGCGGATATTTGCGGCGGGGATGATAATCTCCTTGATGCCGTTGCGGCGGGCGGCGATGGTTTTTTCCTTTAAGCCGCCGATCGGGAGCACCTGACCGGTCAGCGAAAGTTCGCCGGTCATCGCGAGTTTCGGTTTAATCACCTTACCGGACAACAGCGAAAGTAGCGCAACGGTCATCGTGATGCCGGCTGAGGGGCCGTCTTTGGGAGTTGCGCCTTCCGGAATGTGCAGGTGGATAACGTGGTTTTCAAACCACTTAACGCTTGCAATACCGTGCGTATCGGCAAAGTGCCGCACCCATGTCCATGCAATCGAGGCGGACTCCTTCATCACATTGCCCATCTGACCGGTTAGGCGGAATTGCCCCTTGCCCTTATTCGGCAAGGCTTCTATCAACAGGGTATCGCCGCCCATACTCGTCCATGCAAGCCCGATTGCCGTGCCGGGTACTTTCGCGTATTTGATATCGTCGTCGCGGAAGATGGGTTTGCCGAGCATCTTTTCGATTTCGGCGGCATCGGGCGCAAACACGTCTTTTTCGCTGCGTTCGCCGGTAACCAGCTCGACGGCAATTTTCCGGTGGAGCTTATCGAGGTTCTTTTCAAAGTTGCGCACCCCCGCCTCCCGCGCGTACCCGTTCGCAATATGCAGCAATATCTGCTTGGAATATTTTACCTGCGCTTTCTTTAAGCCGTTTTTCTCAAGGCTTTTCGGCAGCAGGTAGTTCTTTGCGATTTCTACTTTTTCCGAATCGATATAGCCTGCGAGTTGAATAACTTCGGCGCGGTCGAGCAGCGGGCGCGGAATGCTGTCGAGCGTGTTCGCTGTCAGGACAAACACGATATGAGACAGGTCGAACGGCAGATCGAGGTAGTGGTCGCGGAACGACACATTCTGCTCCGGGTCAAGCACCTCCAGCAAGGCGCTGGAGGGGTCGCCCTGATAGCTTTGCCCCATCTTATCAATCTCGTCGATCATAAAGACCGGCGCCTTTGTTTTAACGATTTTTAACCCCTGCAAAATCTTGCCGGGCATCGCGCCGATGTAGGTTCTGCGGTGTCCTTTAATTTCAGCTTCATCGCGCATACCGCCTACCGAAAACCGGAAAAACGGTTTGTTCATCGCGCGGGCAATCGACTTGCCGACGCTCGTTTTTCCGACGCCGGGCGGCCCCACTAACAAAATAATCGACCCCTTCGTATCGTTTTTCAGCTTCCGCACCGCAAGGTATTCGATAATCCGCTTCTTTACATCCTCCAACCCATAGTGATCCGCGTCCAAACCCTTTTTGGCTTCTTCTATATTATAGGCTTCCGGTTCGGGGGGATTCCACGGGAGAGTCAGCGCCGTTTCAAGGTAATTTCGGCCGACAATGTATTCAGGCGAATTGGGTTCAAGGAACTTGAATTTTTCAAACTCCGCTTCTATCGTCTCTTTTACTTCGCCTTCAAAATGAAACGACTCAATCAGCTTGCGGAATTTCTCCTCATCGGCATCTTTCGGATCGGAGCTGAGTCCCAGTTCTTTTTTGATGCTTTTGAGCTCTTCATGGAGAAAATATTCGCGCTGATTTTTTTCAATCCGCGTATTCAGATCGGCTTGAATCTTCCGCTGGACATCGAGCAGTTCCTTTTCTTTTTTGATATGCACAAAGACCTTTTCCATCCGTTCGCGGACGTTGATAGTCTCCAATATTTTCTGCTGATCCTCTTTCGGAATATTTAAAATGCTGGCGGTAAAGTCCGCAATTTTCCCCGGATGATCGATGTTGACGATGTTGAGCCGCATCTCTTCCGTAAAAAGCGGATTGTTTTCGGACAGTTCTTTCATCTCTCCGATAAGTCCGCGGAGCATCGCTTTAACCTCAACCGTATTTTCTTCCTCATCTTCAAGGTATTGAACCGCTACGACAATCGGTTTTTTCTCGTTGACGATCTTGCGGATTTTAAACCGCTTTAAGGTTGAAATAAGAATATTGATTCCGCCGTCAGGCAGGTTGATTTTTTTGATAATCCGCGCAGCTGCTCCGATTTGATACACATCGGATGCACCCGGATCTTCCGTCTCGTTTTTTAACAGCGAGAGACCGATAAAACCGGTGCTGCCGTATGCTTCTTCGACGGAGCGGATATCGTCGCCATCGTTGAGCAGCAGCGGGGTGAAAATCCCCGGATAAATAGGCCGGCCGTTCAGCGGAATAAGATTGATCTTTTTAGGCAAAAGTTCTTCGATCGGAATAACCGCCTTTTCTTCTTTTGGAGTTGATGTATCCGCCTCGTTCGGCGTATCTAAAGTCTTTGAAGTATCTGAATCCATAGCTCTAAATATCGTCATTATTCAGTGAAAAGTCAATAAATTGGGCATCTTCTAAAAACTATACCTGAGTTTTTAGAGAGTCTCCATGGCAACCGCATTATAAAATATTTTCAGCGGTTGCCTTCCTTCTGTGCGAAATTTCATAGGTATAAGGTGA
>NZ_CALHGC010000202.1 GCF_938029485.1 uncultured Treponema sp.
TTTCCCTTCCGAAATAGGAAGCTATCTTAGACACACTCCGAGGTGATTTCTATGTCGATTATTCTTTATACATTACTTATTTATCCGCTTGAATCGATTATTGAATTTATTTTTCTTGTGGCATTTAAGATATTCAATGAAAATGCCGGCGCTGCTGTAGTTATCGTCAGTTTATTTGTGAATGTTGTTACCCTGCCTCTTTATACTGCAGCAGAAGCATGGCAGAATAAAGAAAGAATATTACAAAAAAAATTAAAATATAAAATTGATGATATAAAAGCTGTTTTTTCCGGTGATGAACGGTATATGATATTATCAACCTATTATCGGCAAAATAATTATCATCCGATATATTCGTTACGCGGTATGCTTGGCCTTATGCTGCAGATTCCCTTCTTTATCGCAGCCTATCATTTTCTATCCGGACTCGTTTTATTACAGGGTTCGTCATTTCTGTTTCTTGATAATTTAGGTAAACCGGATGCTTTAATAAGAGTTGGAGCGTATTCGATAAATCTTTTACCTATCCTTATGACAGCAATAAACATTATATCCGCAGCGGTTTATACCAAAGGCTTTGCTATTAAAGAGAAAATACAGCTATATGTTATGGCTGTACTTTTTTTAGTTTTGCTTTATGGATCTCCTTCCGGCCTTGTACTTTATTGGACGTTAAATAATTTGTTTTCATTAGGAAAAAATATTTTAATAAAAATTTCTTATAATAAAAAGATATGGTATTACATGGGGCTTATTGGTATTATAGCAGGCGGTGTGGTCGTAATAACTACTGCTCGTAAACCGATTGTTATTATACTTATGGCCGGTGTAATGGGATTATATATTCTACTTCCGTTGCTTATTAAAATTCTATGTGCGTTTATATATTCAACAGCGTTTTTTAAAAGCAACAAAAATGTAAATACACTTTTTATTTGTTCTATCCTTTCCATAGCCGTTCTTTTAGGCTTTCTTATTCCTTCCTCGCTCATTGCTTCCTCCGTGCAAGAATTTTCGTATACAATGCAGTATCGAAACCCTTTCTTTTTATTGTATATTACTTCCCTGCAAAGTATCGGATTCGTGCTTATATGGCCGGCAATTATCTACCGTCTGACGAATAATCGAGTAAAACCGATTTTTTCTTTTATCGCTTTTATCTTTCTCATTTGCTTTGTTATCAATGTTTTTGTTTTTCAGGGCAACTATGGAACGCTAACCGGATTTCTTTCTTTTATTTCAGATGACTGCTTAGTTCATACATTAAAAGAACAGGCGGTTAATATACTTCTGCTTTGCGTTGCTGTCGTTTGCATCGGATTTTTGTTAAAAGGAACATTTGCGCGGGGTACTATTCTTGTTGCTGCAATTTTACTTGCATCGGTTTTGACGCTTTCAGCGATTAATGCGTTTAAAATATCGGCAGGGTATAAAAATGTAACAAAGCTCATACAAATAGATAAAAAGAATAAATCGATCGGTCATCTTGAAAAAGTCTATGGCTTTAGCAAGACACATAAGAATGTTTTAATTTTTATGCTTGATAGAATGCCCGGTATATTTATTCCCTCTATTTTGGAAGATTTTCCTGCGTTGTATGAAAAATTTACCGGTTTTACATTGTATCCGAATACTATTTCATTCGGGGGGCATACTTATATCGGTGCGCCTTTATTATACGGCGGTTATGAATATACGCCGGAATCCTTTAGAAGAAATACCGATTCTCACCGTGATATGTATAATGAATCTCTATGCGTTATGCCGCGTCTTTTTTCTGAGGCTGGTTGGGATACGGTTATCACCGATGCTTCACTGGCAAATCATAGCTGGGTACCGGACAATTCCATTTTTGAACCGTATAGCGGAGTAAAGGCATTAAACCTTGAGGGGAAATACGTTGCCGAATGGATTCGGAAACATAATATTGAAATGCAGAAAAATGTGTTGCCTTTTTCCGAGACGTTGCGTAACATGATACGGTTTTCTCTTATTAAGGCATCGCCGTATACACTGCGGCGCTATCTTTATAACAATGGACGGTATTTACACAGTAAAACTTCTGCGCACGGACTATTCGACTTTATTACAAAAGCAGCCCCAATCGAGTTTATTAAAAATGATATCGACACTCATCATGCCCAAAATTGTTTTAACTTAATTGTAAACAATCTTCCGCATACGCCTATTTCCGTACAGCAAGCCCGTTTATTTTGTTCCGAAGCTTTTATAAAGAAATGTGAAGACAGATGCAAAAATGAAGTTACGGTTAATCACTATATTTCCGATGCATATCTTTTTACCATGTTCGGCGATATGATTGATCTGTTAAAAGAAAACGGTGTTTATGATAATACCAGAATTATTTTTGTTGCCGATCATGCTGATGGAAATTTGATATTAAATGATTCTCAATTCAATACGGATTTTAAAGACAAAACCTTGCAACAAACTTACTATATGCCTATTTTAATGGTAAAAGATTTTAATGCAGAAGGGGTTTTGAAAATCGACATGACGTTTATGACAAATGCCGATGCGCCGATTTTGGCAACGGAAGGATTTGAAAATGTTATGCCCTCTCTTACAAACAATCCTTTTACGGGAAAATCATTTGTAGAAACAAGAAACAAAGACAATATCGTAATTGCCAATATTTTGGAAGATGATGCGTTGAATATTTATTTAAAGGATAAAAATATTTTTAATGAAAATAATTGGGTAAAATGCCCTATCCGTGAAATAAATAAGAACAAAGAATGATTGAAAGTATGCGGTTATGTTAATATAAAATTGCTAAAATCATAATGAGGTAATATATATGTTGAATTTTTTATATATGATTTTTATTTATCCGGTATATATGTTTGTTGAATTTATATTTTTTATGGCAAATAATATAACGGATGATTATATTGGTTTTTCTATTGTGCTATTAAGTGTTGCGGTTAATGTTATTTGTCTGCCTATATATAATGTTGCTGAAGGTTGGCAAGAAAAAGAGCGTAATATTCAAAAGAAGCTTAAGCCGAAAGTAAATGATATAAAAGCTGTCTTTTCCGGTGATGAACGGTATATGATGCTCTCCGCGTATTATAGACAAAACCACTATCATCCGGTGTATGCGATGCGGGGAATGTTTGCCTTACTTATTCAGATACCGTTTTTTATTGCTGCATATAAACTTCTGTCCGGTTTACCGATGATGAACAACGCCTCATTCTGGTTTTTAAAAGATTTAAGTAATCCAGACGGGTTGCTGCATTTTTCCGGTATGCATATAAATATTTTGCCGATAGTAATGACACTGATCAATATTATTGCTTCCGTGATTTATTCAAAAGGATTCGGTATAAAAGAAAAATTGCAGTTATATATTACAGCAGCCGTTTTTCTTGTCTTGTTGTATAATTCGCCTTCAGGATTGGTGTTTTACTGGACGCTTAATAATGTTTTTTCACTTTTTAAAAATATTTTCTATA
>NZ_CALHGC010000203.1 GCF_938029485.1 uncultured Treponema sp.
GATCGTTTGGAAATATGCATACCGGCTACTACGTTGCTACACAAAAATAAATGCTCAACGTACAATAAGTACGTCTCCGCTTTATTTTTGCTCGCGCCTTGTATCCGGTACCACTATTTCCAAACGCGCTGGAGGGGCAGAACCGCCACGGATGGCGGGGGAGTAAATCAGTAACGAGTTTAGACGTAAGGCTAAACTCGTAGCCACAGAATGTACAGGACGTACATTCTGTGGCGTGCCTGCAGGTGTTTTTTGTGCGCTCCTAGCATCTGTGCCGTCTATTTGCAAACGCGCTGGAGGGGCAGAACCGCCACGGACGGCGGTGGTTCCGAACAGGAGCAAGTTTTTTATCAGAAAAACTTGTCGTTGAGCAGTGTACATGGACGTACACTGCTCAACAGGGCATCTGCGTTGTCGCTACGCCGAAATTAATCCTCAACGTATCAAAGATACGCCTGCGGTACTTTTTTGCCTAAGTCCTTGTATTTATCTTCGCCGCGCCGGGGGTGTTGATTTGATACCACCGTATCTCATTAGCGGAAAGCGGTACGTCAAAACTGCTCCCGTCTCCACAAAACACGGTCGTTGTCTGCGGTTCGTACGTATTGTTCACGACACAGTATTTACCGTTTTTGATGTAAGCGTGGACTTCAACATTACAGTTTGAACTAAACCACGTATAAAGCTGCTTTTCGGCATGCGTTCCCCATAAGACGGCACGGTACAAAAGGCGCGTATTTTCAAAACTGTAAGGCAGCCCGCTGATATACACTGAGCGGCCTTTCCCATAGTCATTAACGGCAAGCTGCACTTCTTTATCCTTTTGCACAAGGATAACCGTACCGTCAAGCGCATAGATATTCTTTTTCCCCTCACCGAAATCGATCGCGGCAGCTCCGCCCGTGCAGTCCTCGGTGATAAAATGACGGTGAGTGTCCCAATTATATTTATCGTAATTGAGCGTAAAGCCGGTCTCTTTTTCTATCCCCAATACATCGGCAAGCTGAATAAACCGCCCCTGATACTGATGTCCGGACGGCTCACCGATTCCGATAAAAGCGCCGCCGTTCCATACAAACCGGCGCACCGCTGCGGATATCGCAGGGTCTTCCCAATAGCTGCCGCCGGTATGCGCCGTATCCGCATCGCCGACATTGATAATCACATCAATATCCTCAAGCAACGCAGGATCGGTTTTTAGGTCGTCAAAGCTGATAAACCGGACGTCAAACGGCGCACCGGATAAGGCTTCAATAACCCCCGCATAGCTGTAATTCTGCTTTTGATAGAGCGCATGATGCACCATGTGGCACCCCCACGCGCGCATTTTTCCCCAACAATTCAGCACGGCAACCGTTTTAACGCAGTACGGAGTTGTCCCCTTGATGTTCTCATACAGGGTACGAAATTCGTCGGTTACGTCGGCAATGTAGTCCACAAAATCGGGAAACTCAAGCGCAAGTTTCAGGTAACCTCCGTACCCGATACGGTCGATAGGCTTACGCAACAAAGCTCGCCGCGCCGTTACCCAATTTATTTTCGCTTCCTTTACAGGGTCTCCTCCCGCATGAAACGTATCGGGAAAAAAATACGGTAAAAAACGGCCTTCGGTATACCGCACACCGGGAATATCACTGATAAGGCGAAGCGTGCTTCCGTTTCCGACACTGCCGACAACCGCATCAAGACCAATCGATTTAAACTCTTCCAAAAACGGTTCGGTTCCTATCCAATGGTCGCCTAAAAACATCATCGCTTCTTTACCGCACGCATGGGTAATATCTACCATCTCTTGAGCGAGCTTTGCCACCTCACGGCGCTGAAAGGCTTGAAAATCCTTATATTCTTTCGACGGAATACGGTATTGATTGTTAAAATACCCTTGATCGATAATGTATTCGGGACGGAACGGATAACCGACTTCTTTTTCGAAACGCTCAAGAATATACGGCGAAACGGAGGCGGAATAGCCGTACCAATCGACATACTTTTCGCGTGCGCGCTCATCAAAGAGCAAGGTAAATTGATGAAAGAAAGTGGTAAAACGGATAACATCGATATAGGGATGTTCTGCGATAAACTTCCGAAGCCGCTCCATGGTGAACGCATGGGTTTTCGGCTGTCGTACATCAAAGGTAATCTGATGCTCCGTATCTTTCCAGTCATTAACAACAGCATTGTACATGTGCACAGGATCCCACATAATAAAGGCGAGAAAACTCACCGTATATTGATGGAAAGATTCGGCGTGCGGGATGACAACCGTTCCGGATTCTTCATCGTAGTTCCAGCATTCAGGCGGCACTACCGTACCGGTAGTACGGTCTATTACCTCCCACCACCGCTGCCGGTCTTTCGGGTTTACTTTCAGCATATCGGGATACAGGCCTTTCATCAGTTCAATCCGGACATTCGATTCGGAAGCAGTGTAAAAAGGCGTCATAATATACATCTGCTGAATTTCGTCGGGATTTGCCCGCGCCCACTCATTATCTTTCCGCGTTGTATAATATGTCGAATAGATTTTCGCATCGATTGTGCGGAGCGCTTCGGGAAAATCCGTACCGTCACAGTCCCGTACCGCATCGGCGCCCCAGCGTTTCATAATCTCTCGTGTTTCAGGAACGATATCCACATCTGTCGGAATAGTAACCCGTCCCTGCTGCATAGCATTATCTTTCATCTTCAAATTCCTTTTCAGGCGGCATATAAATAAACCGGGGCTGTCCAAAAACTTCAGTTTTTGGACAGTTTCCTTAGATTTAGATGCGATGTTTAAAATTAAGTCATTACTGTATAGAGACTTAATTTTAAACTCGCGGGGATGTCGAAAAAAGTAACCAACTTTTGAGACATCCCCAGGTCTCATGCGGATTTACCCTTTAATGGCGCCGCCGGTAACACCACGGATAATTTTTTCGGATAGGAATAAGTAGAGGATAAAAGTCGGCAAAAAGACAATAACCACGCTCGCAAACATACCGCCCCAGTCGCCGGTATACCGCATGGCGGAAATCATATTGTACAACCCGACGGCAACCGGACGAACCGCCGTTTTATTTGCAAAAATGAGCGACATAAAGTATTCATTCCACACCGTAATAAAATTAAAAATGGAAACCGTGATAATTCCGGGTTGCGCAAGCGGAAACATAATCGTCCAAAATGTCCGCATCGGAGAACAGCCGTCTATCGCCGCGGCTTCTTCGTAGGTAAAGCTCAAGTTCTTAAAAAAGGCGAGCAGATAAAACACCGCAAACGGAACATTTATTGCAGTGTAAAGGAAAATAATTACGGTACGGCTGTTTGTCAGCCGCAGCGAAGAAGCAAATCCAAACAACGGCATAATAATCATAATAACCGGAATGCCCAATGCGGAAGCAAACATATTCTGCAGTAGCATATTGCCCTTAAACCGAAAACGGGACAGCACATACGCAGCCGGTGCGGCAATAACAACAATAAGGGTACAAGATATCACCGTATACATCAGCGAGTTCATAAAAAAGACCGATACCTTCTGCGTTTTCCAAGCCTTTACATAGTTTTCAAAATGAAACCCCGTCTTAAATGCAAACATGTGATCCGAAAATATTTCACTCGAAGTGGAAAGCGACGCGAATACAACCCAGCCGATCAGCATCACGGTAAACACCGTCCATATTGTTAAAAGCGCATAGCCGGGTGCTTTTGCCAACCGCTGCATTAATTTTCCGTTTTTATTTTCCAAGCCCATAAGCCACCTCAGTAAACCTGTTCGGAAACTTTCGTTTCTGAACAGATTACCTTGAAATGCGATGTTCTAAATCGTGCTATTTGTGCGATTTAGAACTCGTC
>NZ_CALHGC010000204.1 GCF_938029485.1 uncultured Treponema sp.
CTCTGTCCGATATTTGCAAAATTGCCGGTCTTACCCAAGCCGAGGTGGAAGCGATAAAATAATTCTTGTGAAGTAATTGTGTACCGGAATTATATGAAGCAAATATTTTCTCTTGCTATTTTTGTACAAAATAGTGTACATTATAAGTAAATAGGAGGTTTTTATGATTTCAACTATGACCATAACGGAGACAAGAAAGAAAATCACATCACTCGAAAATACGATGGATTATGATGATACAATCTCTATTACTAATCTCCGAAATAGTAAGTTTCCAATTCGCCCCTTACATAATCGGGATATAATAATATGATTGTTTTCATAATCCCTCCGTCTATAAATTATGCGGCCTTTTAGGCGTTCCTTATTTTTTTGATATTGCGATTCATCAAGTGCCGCCCGATGTGCCGATACGCAAACCGCTTGAGCGGCGACATTTGCTGATGATGCTCTTTTAAAAGTTCATCGGGAGAATCGTATACGCCGAAATCCTGATTGATGCCTTCGCTTTGGATATAAGTGTCGTTCCGATTAAAGTCGATCACCGGCTTGTTAAAATCTTTTACACCTACGCTGTATCCGCAAAAGGCGCCGGTACAGGTTTTATGCATCGCTTGCAGTTTAGTAAGGTATTGCGTATCAAGAATCAATGCTTCAAGCTCATACCAGCGCTCTTCAAAATATACTTCGACCCAACTGTGAAAAATATTTTTCGGCGCATTTCTATACACAAAGCCCGTCATTGCGCCCTGCTGCAGTTTTTTATCTATTGTAAATCCGTGTATCCTGCACGGAATACCGCATGCGCGGAGCAACGCCATAAACAGCGTGGCTTTCGTGTTACACTGACCGTACCCGTCTTTTAAAACCTTTGAAGCGCTGATATTGTCGTCGATATTATAACCGAAGAGAATGTCATCACGCACAAAATTGTATATCGATTTGATGCGCTCAAACGTATCAAGCGTGCGCCAGTTTTTTTCTTGTATCAGCGCTTTAATACTCGGATTGGAATAATCGAGCATTTTTGTTTCACAAAGATATGTGTCCATTTGATGTACCTCCTGCAATTCCGATTTTTTGCCTCTCCCGTTACACGGTAACTTCAATCTGATTGTTTTCGATTGCGCCGATGCAGCTTTCGTAATATCCGTCGCCGGTGATTCGCAGGACGCTTGCAACTTTAAAACCCACCCGCCTAAGATTTTCGGTCAGCGCGTCGACCAGGACGATATCTTCCTCCCATAAAATCTAATCTTCAGGATGCCACGAACCCAAGGTGCGTTCCTGTTCTTCCAGCGTCATCGTACAACTGAATACCTGATACCCGGAACTTTATTAACATTTCTTCCTTACGGCTGTTACTATTGCGCGGTCTTTGGCAATCAATGCGCGGCAAATTTCTTCATAAGCAGCATACACCTCCTGCTGTTCCGGTGTCAAAGCGGCGCTGCCTTTTTCTTTTTCCGTACTTTTTGCCCGGACGAATGAGACGTTCTCTTTCGCCTTATCGAGCGTCGCTTTCAGATTTTTCGCATCGGCGATAGATCCGAGTTTAATATAGCCCGACGTATTGGCACTATCGTCGTAAAAGATAACGAGCGAACGTCCGCTGTAGAGCATAATATCGCCTGCAGCAATCGCCGTTGCAGCCGAAGCCGTACTACCAGCTTTCGATACATCTGTATATCACATCCGTACTTGACACTGACTTTTAATAGAACTATAATTCAAAAAACCGACATAAATGTCGGTTTTTTGAACAAGCAAGGAGTAATTTTATTTTGAAAGAAGAAGAACAAAAAGTCGGACAAATGAGAAAAAAAGAAATTCGAGAAGCGGCAAAAAGGTGTTTTTTAACAAAAGGCTTTCAAAGTACAACGATGGAAGATGTCATTACGGAAATAGGTATGAGCAGAGGAGGCGTTTATCATCATTATGCAAGTACAAATGAAATGCTGAAAGACTTAATGCTTGATGGAAATAATTATAGAAACAGCTTGATAAGCGAGTATTTAAAAAATAATCAAGGCAAAGATAAATATCAGCAAATGGGTGAAATTTTAGTTGACAAGTCCTTAGCCGACACGGATTTGATGAAACTGTACGCTCTGCTTTTACAAGCAAAAAACTATAATGATGATTTGGAAAAATTGTATCGGGAATTAAAACGCAAGACGACTGATGAGCTTACTTTAATTGCTAAGCAACTTGGAATTAAAGCGAATATATTTAGAGACGGTTTTTTAGTGAATTATATCAATGGATTGATAGTAAGTTCGGAAGTTCTTGGTGCGAGAAAGTCTTACAGCAAACATAAAAAATATATAAAAGAAACAATGATACAGTACATCGTTGATGTAGAAAACAGATAACACATATAGAGAGAATAATGTAATGAAAGAAGATATGAAAACACAACTTTTAACCAAGAGTCCCAAAGAACTGTTATTTAAGCTGGCAATTCCCGGAATAATTGGGATGATTGTTATAGGATTGTATCCGTTTATGGATGGAGTATTTGCGGGACGGCTGATTGGCGATTACGCTATGTCAGCAATCAGTGTATCTATGTCTTTGACAATTATAAACGGCGGCATATCCGCTTTGATAGGTGTCGGCAGCGCTTCAATACTATCGAGAGCAATAGGCAAAGGAGATAAAGAAACAACAGACAAAATATTCGGGAACTTTTGCTATTGGGTTGTTTTGTTTTCCGTAATTATCACAATATTAGGCTTGGTATTTGCACCTAATTTTCTGGATTTGGTAGGAGCAAAAGGAAATATTAAAGAACTGGGAGTTAGATATTTAAGAGTAGTTTTCTTTGGTTCAATATTTGTGAATTTTGCTCAAGCAGGCAATATGACAATGCGTGGTGAAGGTGCATTGAAGCAATCTATGATGATTATGGGAGTAGGTGCTTTATTAAATATTATTTTAGATCCTATTTTTATGAAGTTGATGGGAGAGTATGCAATTGAAGGTGCAGCCATTGCAACTGTAATATCTCAAATTGTACAGGCGATATTAACATTTCACTATTTTTCAAAGAAAAGTGCT
>NZ_CALHGC010000205.1 GCF_938029485.1 uncultured Treponema sp.
GAACCTCTTCGCGGTTCAAATGCTTGCCCAACCTCCTGATTTTGCGATTTATATTAACTCGTCTGATACGTTTACCCGTCTGGTAACATAAATTGTGTGAAATTTCGCACAAAGGAAGAAAATCGCTTGAAATGTCTCTCTACTGCGGTTTTCCTAATAACCGTTTTTTTTCGAAAATTGACATTTCAGCTAAATCGCAGTACATTGATACAATGATTGCAGATAAAATAATTAAAGCCGTTTTCGGTTCACAGCACGAACGGGATATTAAAGCGTTGCTGCCCGTTCTTCATCAGATAAATGAAAAAGAAGCATGGGCGCTTGGCCTTGCTCCTGAAGATTTTAAGCAAAAGACCGCCGAGTTTAAGGAGCGGTTTGCAAAAGGTGAATCCCTCGATGCCTTTATCCCCGAAGCCTTTGCGCTTGCGCGGGAGGCGGCGCGGCGTATTTTGCATGAGCGTATGTACGATGTACAGCTCTTAGGTTCGCTGGTTCTCCATTCGGGACGCATCGTAGAAATGAAGACCGGTGAAGGTAAGACCTTGATGAGCATCGCCGCCTCATACCTCAACAGCCTTTCCGGGAAGGGTGTACACATTGTAACCGTCAACGACTACCTTGCAGAACGCGACGCCGATTGGATGCGTCCCGTCTATGCGTACCTCGGAGTCAGCGTCGGGGCAATCCTTTCAAACATGGACAACGCCGCGCGGAAAGCAGCCTACAATGCGGACATCACCTACGGCACCAATAACGAGTTCGGCTTTGACTATCTGCGCGACAACATGCAGCTTACAATGGAAGAAAAAGTGCAGCGCGGCTTTTCGTTCGCGGTTGTGGACGAAATAGACTCCATCCTTATCGACGAGGCGCGTACCCCGCTCATCATTTCAGGTTCCGCCGAGGATGACACCAAGCGCTATTTTGACGTCGATAAGTTCGTCGATCAGCTTGAAGAGGTCAAAAAGAATCCGGAAACGGGCGAATACCCCAACGAGCTTGAAGGAGAAGAGATCATCGGCGACTACACGCTCGACGAAAAGAGCCGCCGCGTGTCCTTTACCGACTCCGGTATGCTGCACATTCAGGATATTCTGCAAAAACAGGGACTGATCAACGGCAGCCTCTTTGAAGAAGAAAACTTTGAATATATCCACTACTTTACGCAGGCGGTGCGTGCGCACATCCTCTATCACATCGACGTCGATTATGTCGTAAAAGAAGGACAGGTGCAGATTGTCGATGAGTTTACCGGCCGTATCCTCGAAGGGCGCCGCTATTCGGACGGACTGCATCAAGCTATCGAAGCGAAGGAGCATATCCGCATTGCCCAGCGCAACCGCACGATGGCGACCATCACCTTCCAGAATTTCTTCCGTATGTATGATAAGCTCTCCGGTATGACCGGTACGGCTGATACCGAAGCGGTGGAGTTCAACAAGATTTACTCGCTCGATGTCGTCGTTATCCCGACCAACTTGCCTGTTATCCGCAAGGACGAACACGATGTCGTCTACCTCAACGAAGCGGAAAAATGGGAAGCGCTTTGCAATGAAATTGCCGAAGCGCATAAACGCGGACAGCCCGTGCTGGTCGGTACGGTATCCATCGAAAAATCCGAAAAGCTTTCGTCGCTTTTGACGAGGAAAGGCGTCCGCCACGAGGTGCTCAATGCGAAAAACCACGCCCGCGAAGCGCTCATTATCGCGGAAGCAGGTGCAAAAGGCTCGGTAACCATCGCCACCAACATGGCGGGACGCGGTACCGATATCAAACTTGGCGGCAGCCCCGAATTTAGGGCGCGCAAGAGGGCAGGCACCGAAACCGAGCCGGAAACGTACCAAAAGATATACGAAGAAGAATACAAGAAATGGCAGGAAGACTACAAGGAAGTGAAATCGCTCGGCGGTTTGTACGTTATCGGTACCGAACGGCACGAAAGCCGCCGTATCGACAATCAGCTGCGCGGTCGTTCGGGACGCCAGGGCGATCCGGGGCGTTCAAAATTCTTCCTCTCCCTCGATGACGATTTGATGCGTCTGTTCGGCGGCGAAAACCTCAAGCGGGTGATGTCAAAAGTCGGTATGGAACCCGGCGAGCCGATTGAGCACCCGTGGCTTAACAAAAGTATCGAAAAGGCGCAAACCAAGGTTGAAGAACGCAACTTCGATATCCGTAAGCACCTCCTTGAATACGATGACGTACTGAATGAACAGCGCGGTTTTATCTATGAACAGCGCGATAAGATTTTGCAGGATGATCACCTAGTTGAGCGCATTTACACCACGGTAGAAGAATACCTCGATGATGCCTTCGATCAGTTTAAGCACGGCTCCCGCAAGGAGAAACCGGAAGAGCTGAAAGAACTGCAGGCGAACTTAAAGGCAAAGTTCGGCTACATCTTCAGCGATGAGGACGTAAAGCTGGCTCAAGGTTCTGACACAAGCGCACTGCAGCAGAAAATCTACGCTGCGCTCAAAGCGAATATCGAAGAAAAGATTGCGCTCGTCGGTAATGAAAACCTCAATATGTTTATCCGCTATCAGTATTTACAGGCGATAGACCGCAAATGGCTCGATCACTTGGAAAATCTTGAAGCCCTGCGCGAGGCGGTGTATCTCCGCTCTTACGGACAGAAAAACCCGCTCACCGAATACAAGCTTGAAGGATTCGATATCTTCTACGCTATGCTCGACGAAATCCGCTTCTCCATCGCCTCATTACTGGTATTGGTACGGATCAGCACCGACGAACCCGCATCCTCGCGGGCATCAAACCGCCGCATCCCGCAAGGCTCCGCACATCACAGCTCCATGGGTTCATTCCGGCAGAACGGCTCCCCGATGGGTTCCAGCAGCAAGCCGGAAAACGTCCAAGTAGTCCGCACCGCGCCCAAAGTCGGCAGAAACGATCCCTGCCCCTGCGGCTCCGGCAAAAAATACAAGCACTGCTGCGGAAGGTAATTCAACCGGAAATCGGTACTGCAGTAATTTGTGCTTACTAATAGGGATATAGTCAATCTTGATACATTCGGCGTTGCAGACCGTTATTTTTCTATGAATTAGTTCAGGGCTTCCCACTGTTCCGTAAGTTCGGCAGCGGTTGCTTGTAAGGCTTGAATTTGCTGTTTGACACTGCGTACTTTCTCACCGTCGGCGTAAACTTCGGGGCTTGCAAGCTGCGCTTCCAGTTCTTTTATCTTGTCCTCGGTTTCGGAAAGCTCTGCAAAAATACGTTCTTCTTCTTTTTCGCGTTTGCGCTTTTCCGCCCGCTGCCGTTTCTGTTCTTCGTAAGAAGGAGCTGTACTGCCCGGATTGGCTGGCGCCATTACCGCGGGTGAACCGGAGGAGACCGCCGCAGTTTTGCCGGAAGTGATCCCGCCTGCGCTACCGGCAGAAGAACCGACTTTTCCGCCGATACCGCCGGATTCGGAGCTGCCGCTCGCTTCGGCGGCGATCCGGTACAGGTAATAGTCGTAGGTACCCGGGAAGTTTCTGATGCGGGTACCGGCGGCAGGAGAATCCCCTGCCGTGAGTTCAAGGATGCGGGTTGCAAGTCCTTGGATAAAAAACTTATCGTGCGAAACAAAGATAACCGTCCCTTCAAACCGCTGCAGTGCATCGAGCAGCACATCCTTGGAGTGAAGGTCGAGATGGTTGGTAGGTTCGTCGAGGATGAGGAGGTTGAGCGGCTTTAAAAGCAGCCGGAGCAGCGCAAGTCTGCTTTTCTCTCCGCCCGACAGCACGGAAAGCTGCTTATGGATATCGTCTCCGCGGAACAAAAAGGCGGCGAGCATATCGTAGAGCTTAGGGATAAGATGTGTCGGCGCTTCCCGCTCCATCAGCTGTATGATGGTTTCGCTGCCGTTAATCCGCTCAGCCTCATCCTGAGAAAAATAACCGGTGATAATGCCCGCACCGTACTTGAGGGAGCCTGTATACGAGGAATCTTCGCCGGCCAGTATCCGTAAAAAGGTGGTTTTACCGGCGCCGTTTCGCCCTGCCAATGCAATCCGCTCCTGTTTGGTCACGGTGAGTTCCGCATCTTTCAGCACGATCCGTTCTCCATACGCCTTGGTGATACCTTCGGCTTGCAGCGCAACATTCCCCGAATGAGGGGCGGGCGGAAAACTAAAGTGAATTTTTTTTAAGTGTTCGGGCAATTCGATACGCTCAAGTTTTTCCAGCCGCTTTACCCGATCCTGTACCGCCGCGGCCTTAGTCGCCTTATATCGGAACTTTCTGATAAAGTCTTCGGTTTTTGCAATTTCCAACTGCTGCTGCGCGTACGCCTTTATCAGCGAAGCAAGTTCCACCTCCCTCGTTTTTTCGTAATTGGTATAGGTTCCGGCGTAGCGTTTCAGCGTTCCATTAAACAATTCGTATGTTTCGTTAACCGTTGCGTCTAAAAACGAACGGTCGTGACTGACCAGCAAAAAACCGCCGGTAAACTTTTTAAGCCAGAGCTCAAGCCAGCTCCGCGCTTCGATGTCGAGGTAATTGGTAGGCTCGTCCAAAATGATGATGTCCGCACCGCTCAACAGGATTTTTGCAAGCGCGATGCGCATCTGCCATCCGCCCGAAAATTCATCGGTTAGACGGGTAAAATCTTCGGTAGAAAACCCGAGTCCGCGCAGGGTTTCATCTGCCTGCCGCTGCCTAAAGTACCAGCCCGATTGTTCAAGCTCGGTTTGCAGGGCGTGATAGTCATGCGCAAGCCGCTCCGCCTTTGCAGCATCGGATTCTTCGCTCATCAGTTTTCCGACTTCTTCAAGCTGTTCCACCAGCTGCGCTCCGCGGGAAAAGGCGGTATCCGCTTCTTCCGTCAGTGTTCTACCCGTGTGCACAATGCCGGACTGCGGCAGATAGGCAACACGGGTATTCTTTTCCATCGAAATGGCTCCTGAATCTGCCTGCATCACCCCCGCGATAATCTTCATCAGCGTAGACTTGCCACTGCCGTTCGCACCGGTGAGCGCCGCCTTTGTTCCCTGCGTCAGTACAAGCGTGATATTTTGTAGGATATCACGGTCGCCGAAGGCAAGAGAGATGTTTGAAAGCTGAACAAACGGCATTATTCTTCCGTACCCTCCGTCCCGAAAAAGAGAATGACGGGATTGAGGTTGCGTACGGTAGCAACGCCATCGGTGATATTCGCCGGTTGTACATATTCGAGCTTAACGCCCTGTTTGGATACCGTGTAAAAGAAGTCGATCCAGTCTCTGCTGCCGTCAAATTTAAAGGACAGAACGCCCATATATTCGGTTTTGAGTTTAGCGCTGATAAAATACCGGATTGCAACGGAACCGGAATTCCCTGCCCCCTTAGGAATAATCGCCGGGGATAACACTTGGTACCCGTTCCAGAGGAAGCGCCCGCCGGCTAAGAATTGCAGTACACCGTAATTGACGGAATTAAATGCCGAGCCGGTTGCAACAAAGGTTTGCAGCGCAGCATTCCGGCGCTCCGTCTCCGCCCGTGCAAGTTCTTGCGGGTCTTCTTTCAATGTAACAAAATACTGTATTTGTACCCGTCCTTTCTCGTCGGTATAATTGACGGCGATAGTATCCGAATCTCTAATTTGCAAAAGGAGCGGAGAGCCTTCGAACTGATAGGCGCCCATTCTGTTTTTCGTGATACCGGTATAAGAGAACGCGAGTTGCTCATCTTTCAGCATAATACGCACGACACCCGTCCCTTCGCCGGGAAAAAAGCCGAAGTTTTCCGTCATCCGCTCGGGATCGATCTGTTTTTTCCGGATCATATCGCGGTAATATTCGGGATACCACCGGCTTTTTAAGATGCTTGTAAGAATTTCATCCGCTGCAGTTTCCGTGGTCTGCCGTGCGACAGAAGGTTCTCCTTCATCATACGTAAAAAGATTATAGGAAAAACACCAACCGCGAGTGCCATCGTTGGTCATCACATAGAGCCAATCACCTTCCAAAGGCTTATCCCGTGCAACAACCTGAGCGCCTTCCCCTTTCCAAAGCACCTTTACAATCTGACTTTCGCGCAGCCGGTACACCTGCTTACCCGTATTATCGGGAGCAGCCCGAAGCGGCAACCCATCAAGTTTTACCGCGGCATACACGGAACGATATTCGGCAGTCTTTTTGATATATGCGTCCGCTTCGCGCTTTGAACTACAAAAGGTGAGTTGCCATAGCGGAATTTCTATTTTTTGATTATTCAGTTCGGCAATATACACTTTCGAAATATTCGACCGGACGAGAATCGGCACTACATCAGATGCCGTCAAGTTGTACTCGGGAATCGACCAATTAACGACACCGTAGCCTATTTTTTTAGAGCATCCGGTTATCATAAAAGAAACGGAGCAAAGCACGGTTAAGACGAGTCCGGTAAACACACTATTGTAAGAATGACGTATTTTTTTCATATATATTCCTAAATTATCCTAAGCTATCGGATTATACTTTAAAGACCTCATCCATGCAAGGATATTGCCATTAGCCATCGGTCTTAGTATTATCCTTACGGTATGAGTGAACAAGCGGATGTGCGGGAAGCGCTTCATCAATATGCGCTGTCGGCGCCTAAAACCAGCGGCGTGTATCTGTGGCGGGATGAAAAAGATATTGTGATTTATGTCGGCAAGGCGAAGTCGCTCAAGAATAGGCTGAGTTCGTATTTTGCTTCGCGGCGGGATATTAAAACCCGTATCCTCGTTTCGCGTGCGCGCCGCATCGAGTATATTCAAACCGATAATGAGTATGAGGCGTTGCTGCTTGAAAATAATCTGATTAAAAAATACAAGCCGCGGTACAACATCAATCTCAAAGATGGAAAAACCTAC
>NZ_CALHGC010000206.1 GCF_938029485.1 uncultured Treponema sp.
GGAATTATTTCCGTCATATCATTTGAAATTAAATTAGTTGACAATCTCGACAACATCATCGTCGGCGCAGCACTCGCGCTTGTCCCCGGCGTCGCATTTACCGCAGGAATTAGAGATTTTATTTCGGGCGATTTACTTTCCGGTATCGCACGAATCGGAGAAGCGATCCTTGTCGCCATCGCCATTGCATTTGGCGTCGGCAGTATTCTCATGCTCTATTCTATTTTAGGAGGACTGTGATGCCGATCTACGTCCATACCGTATTTGCTTTTATCAGCTGCCTCGGCTTCGGTATTCTTTTTAATGTTCAAAAGCGGACGCTGCTTCTTGCCGCGGTAAACGGCGCAATCGGCTGGACAATTTTATTAGGCCTTGATATTCCGCAAGTCAGCTATATTTTTGCAAACCTGCTTTCTGCCTTCGTAGTCGGCCTTCTTGCCGAACTCTTTGCCGTTCTTCAAAAGACTCCTGCAACATCTTTTATTGTTATCGGTATTATCCCTTTAGTGCCCGGTTTCCGGGTTTACCGGTCGATGCTTTTCTTTGTGCGGGGTGATCTGGATAAAGGTCTTGCCGAGGGTGTCCATTCGTGTTTTATGGCGGTTGCGATAGCAGTCGGTATTATCCTTTCCACTTCTGTCGTTCGCATGATTCGGCGGCCTATCAAAGACTTTATAAAGAAGAAAAAATAGCGTAAATTGACAGCTTAGATTAATTGCAATAAAATATTATCGTATACTTTGGGGATGGTTAGCCCCTTTCAAAAAAGTATAGGAGGTCGATATGAAGCTTGAACTGGGAATTATTCCCATTCATGAGATGCGGTTTTCCGATAAAACTGCTATCAAAGGAACTTGTCTCGAAATCGACAAAGATGAGCTTATCGCTCTTATTAAAGAAGATCCGCTCATCACCGATGTTTCGCTGACAATTACAAAGCCGGGCGATAAAACCCGGATTATTTCCGTTAAAGATGTCATTGAACCGCGCTGTAAAATCGAAGGGAGCGGCGTATGTTTCCCGGGATTTTTCACCGGCGAAGAAGATACGGTCGGATCGGGTAAAACTGCCGTACTCCGCGGTGCAGCGGTGGTAACAACCGGTACCGTTGTAGGCTTTCAGGAAGGGATCATCGATATGAGCGGCCCCGGCGCAGAATATACGCCGTTCTCCCGCACTGTCAACCTTGTGGTAAAAGGTACCGTTAAAGACGACACGACGCGCGCCGTTAAAGAAAAATCGCTGCGTTTAATGGGGCTTAAAACCGCCCGCTATTTAGGTAACGCTGCAAAATCCGTTGCTCCGGCGGAAACGGAAGTCTACGAAACGCTGAACCCGATTGAACAGGCCAAACAGTACCCCAATCTTCCGAAAGTCGGCTATGTATATGCGCTCCAAAGTCAGGGATTGCTGCATGACACCTACTACTACGGTGTCGACGTTAAGCAGATTGTTCCTACCATTATGTATCCGACAGAAGCGATGGACGGCGCAGTCGTAAGCGGCAACTGCGTTTCCGCCTGCGATAAAAATCCGACCTATGTGCACCAGAACAGCCCCGTTATCCACGAACTGTATAAGCGGCACGGAAAGGATTACAACTTTATCGGTGTCATTGTAACCAACGAGAACGTAACGCTTGCCGATAAAGAGCGTTCTTCCTCTCTGACTGCACGGCTTGCAGAACAGCTCGGACTTGATGCAGTGATTATCTCCGAGGAAGGTTTCGGTAATCCTGACGCCGACTTGATGATGAACTGCCGCAAGATTGCTGCCAAGGGCATTAAAACCGTATTGCTGACTGATGAATATGCCGGACAGGACGGCGCCAGTCAGTCGCTTGCCGATGCGCATCCTTCTGCCGATGCTGTCGTGTCGAACGGAAATGCCAATCAGGTTATCAAACTGCCTAAGATGGACTTGGTTATCGGCGATCCCCAGCAGGCAAATGTTATTGCGGGCGCATGGGACGGCAGCTTACACGAAGACGGCAGTATCGAGGCGGAATTACAGGTTATTACCGGCGCAACCAATGAGCTGGGCTTCTGGAATTTATCCGCATGCGGATTATAAGAGGTAAACAATGAAAAAGATTGTACACTATATCAACCAATTCTTTGCCGGAAAGGGCGGAGAAGATGTTGCCGATTACAAGATTGAAGTAATCGACGGAAATGCCGGACCCGGTATGGGGATTCAAGCGGCGCTCGGCGATGCGGGAAAAATCGTTAAGACGATTATCTGCGGTGATAACTACTTTAACGACCATACCGACGAGTGTATGGCATTTATTCAGGATGTTTTAAAGAAGAACGAAGCGGACTTGCTGATTGCCGGCCCCGGTTTTAACGCAGGCCGTTACGGTATGGCGTGCGGCGGCGCAGCAAAAGCTGCTGCTGCGCTCGGAGTCCCTGCAATTACCGGTTTGTACGAAGAAAACCCCGGCTACGATGTGTTCAAAGCCTTTATGTATACGGTAAAGACCAAGAACTCTGCCGCCGATATGCGGAAAGCAGTGCCTGCGATTGTCGCGGTTGCAAAGAAGGTGTTAAACGGAGAAGCAATTGACCTTGCGGCTGACGGTTTACTGCCGCGCGGGATCCGCCAAAACTACTTTGCAAAAGAACGCGGAGCAAAACGTGCCGTCGATATGCTCGTGCAAAAGCTCAAAGGCGAAGCGTTCGTTACCGAATATCCGATGCCGGTGTTCGACCGCGTTCCTCCCCATGCACCCATCTCCGATATTTCCAAAGCGGTTATCGCATTGGTTACTTCAGGCGGTGTTGTTCCGAAAGGAAACCCCGATCACATCGAAGCGTCTTCCGCTTCTCACTACGGGGAATACTCCATTAAAGGAATTAACGAACTGACTTCCGAAAACAGCGAAACGGCGCACGGCGGTTATGACCCCACCTATTGTAACGCTAACCCCAACCGTGTATTGCCGGTCGATGTGTTGCGCGATATGGAACGCGAGCATAAAATCGGAAAGCTGCACGAGCTGTATTACACGACGGTCGGTAACGGTACCAGCGTTGCGAATGCAAAGCGTTTTGCGTCCGAAATTGCCGGTAAGCTTGTAAACGCCGGAGTGCAGGCGGTCATTCTTACCTCCACGTGAGGCACCTGTACTCGTTGCGGTGCAACGATGGTTAAAGAAATTGAAAAAGTTTTACCGGTTGTGCATATTGCAACCGTAGTCCCGATTTCAAAAACAGTAGGAGCAAACAGAATTGTACCGGCGGTAGCAATTCCTCACCCGCTCGGAAACCCCACGATGAACGCAAAGGACGAAAAAGAACTACGCCGTGCGCTTGTCGAAAAAGCCTTAAAAGCATTACAGACACCCATCACGGAACAGACGGTTTTCTAAAAGACCGGCTAACGGTTTCGGCTGTTGGCTGATGTTGAAAGCAAGCAGTTTTTGTGTGAACGCCCTCTAAACGCATCGTCTTAGAGGGCGTTTTTATGCGTGCGAGGCGGGCAATGCCTCGACAAAAAGCTATCTTCTTTTGCCGAATAAGCGGAGAAGGGCTAAGAAAATATTGATAAAATCCAGATACAGCTCTAATGCGCCGATAATAGCGACCTTCTTAAAATCTTCATTATCCTGTGCGTAGCGGGCAGCGGTTGTAATCTTTTGACTGTCATAAGCGGTTAATCCGGTAAATACCCCGACTGTGACAAACGAAATCAGCCAGTCAAGCGAGGAAGACCGCATAAAAATATTAACAAGCGAGGCAATAATCAGCCCGATAAGAGCCATCATCAGATACTTACCTGCCGATTGCAGACTGCTCTTTGTCGTAGCGCCGTAAACACTCATTGCACCGAACATCAGCGCTGTTATTACGAAAATACGAACGATAGAAGTACCGGTGTATACAAAAAGCACCGACGAGAGTGTCAATCCGTTAACAATCGAGTAGATAACAAAAGAAGCGGCGGCAACCGGAAAGCTCATCCTTCTGATACCTGCTGAAAGAATAAAAACGAGCGCAAGCTCTGCGATAATCAAACCTAAGAAGGTAAAACGGCTCCCAAAGATAAAATAGAGGAGTGTTTCGCTATTGAACACCGCAAAGGCTGCAATTCCACTGATTGCTAATGCTGCAACCATCCATCCGTATACAGCGGCTATAAACCGCTGAGAGATCTTTTCATTTGCTTGCTGCAATGAAATGTTGTCAGTTGATGTATTGTTCATAAACTAAATATACAAACGAATATCCGGTCTGTCAACAAATGAATTTTCATGTCAAGCAGGATTGTATCCGGTATTTCCTTAAAACGGACTCTTGGGCATCTCTAAAAACTGAGGTTTTTAGAGGTTCTCCCTTGTCATTTTTTATAAAAAATGGTATCGAATGCTGCCGATAATGATAGATAATGATATACGAGGAGATGTTTATGAAAAAATACTTCCTTTTTGTTGCTGCGATCGCACTTGCAGCGGCATCGATTACATGTAAACTACCTAAATCGCCGGCGGAAAAAACAAATCCCCCCGCACAAGGTGGAACTACGCAGCCTACTCCCGGTACACCGACCTTTACCGTAACATTTGATGTGCAAGGGATTGGTTCCCTGCCTGTCGGAAAGAAAACGCTTTCCGTCTTGAAGGGCCACAAGATTGATACAGCCGATATGCCGCACCCTGAAAATATTCCCTCAGGCAAAATTTTCGGCGGATGGTATAAGGAAACGGGGTGCACGACTCAATGGAACCACGCTTCCGACACGGTTAGCGAAAACACGACGCTGTATGCCAAATGGACAAAAAACAGCAACATTGCTGTAACAGACTTATGGCAAAGTAAAACCGATCGTCCTAACGATTTTTACCGCATACCCGCCTTTGCGGTAACAAACGATGGAACCCTGCTTGCCGTAACCGACTTACGCTACACTGCAAACAGCGATTTGGGTCATAACCACGGTATTGATTTATTGATTAAACGCTCGGAAGATAACGGTAAAAATTGGTCTGCCCCTACCAATATCACAAACATACCGGCCGGTGATGTGAACGGCTATGGAGATGCCGCCATCGTTGCCGACCGCGAATCGGACGATGTGCTTATATTGTGTGTGCATGGCAACGTTTTTTATCCGCACGGTACCGCTTCCAATCATCTAAAAGCTATTCAATTTGTCTCTCATGACGGGGGCAAAACCTTTCCCGATTCCGAGAAAAAAGATATTTCCGATACGATTTTCGGATTTAACACCTCATGGATAAGCTTATTTTTCGGTTCGGGCAGAATTATGCAGTCGCGCTCTATTAAAGCCGGCAGCCATTACCGCATTTATTCGGCGCTGTTAAGCCTCCATTATGGCAATGCCGTCGTATATTCAGACGACTTCGGCTCTACATGGAAGCTTTTGGGAAACCCGATCTCTTCTCCCATCCCCGATGGAAATGAGGCGAAGGTGGAGGAACTGCCGGACGGCAGCGTTCTTCTTTCTAGCCGAAAAAATAACGGACGGTTTGTCAGCATTTTTACATATACAAATCCCGATACGGGCGCGGGAAACTGGAGCACAAAAGAAACTTTGAATCTCGGAGGCGGAAGTGGTACAAACGGCGAAATTCTAATCGTCAAGGCACGTAAAACTACCGGAACAAAAGAATCGGTCTACCTTGCATTCCAATCGCTGCCTGGCGTATGGGAGCGAAAAAATGTTACCATCTACTGGCGCGAGCTAACTAACAGTACTATAACTGCAAATGATTTTGTTTCGGCTGCCGCATGGAACAGCTACTTGGTGCAAGACGAAGACAGCGCCTATTCGACTATGGATGTACAGCGCGACGGCGGTATCGGCTTTTTATACGAAAGAAATACACGCGGACTCGACTACGATATCGCGTACAAAAATCTGCCCATCGATGTCATCACAACCGGCGCTTATGAGGCTATCTTCCTCGGCACGGGTTCAAAGCAGTGCCCCTATACCGATTTGGAAGGTAAGCCCGTTGCAGAAAGTGTAAAAAACTACTATCAAAAAGAAAAGCTGCACTGGAAAGAATAGCAATAAATTCACCGGCTTTGATGCATCCTTTTGCAGGAAATTTTGGAAAAAATTTCCTGCATTTTTTTCATAGAAAGGGTAACTGCATCAGACACTTATACATAAGAATCGCAGAATAATGAGGCTGTGAGACCATTTGAACCGCAAAGCGGTGAAACTCTGGTCGAACGGCCTCATTATTCTGCGGGAAATACAGTAAAACAGTCTGATGCGGTTACCATGACCTGCTTGACAGCAGCCGTATAAATCCGTATATTCGATGAGATTAAGCCTGGGGATGTTCCGGTTTCGACTAGGAAGTAGAGGCTTGAGTTGCAGGTGGAGAGCCGTGCTCCCAAAAAGCGGCAAACTTTATAACTGCCAACAATGACAGTTCCGACTACGCATTAGCTGCGTAATCGCGGAACCTACCGAGTGTTGCTTCCGAGCGAGGTAGAGTTCCGACGCTATTCGGAGCTTGCTTTTTACCGGATGCGGACGGCAAAAAGGACACTTTCCGTAATACGGATTCGACGCTTTCGGCGCTGACACCGGATCCCGACAATCACCTCGCGCCGATAAACCTGTAGACGCTCCTGTGTCTCTTTTTAGGACGGGGGTTCAATTCCCCCCATCTCCAACACTCCTTTCAATGTGCTTTTTGCTCGGTAATTTGTAGTATGCTGCAAATATTCGGTAAATATCTTACTGGAGTAAGAAGCCTATGCGTACCATCCAATCATTATATCGTTAGTGCATAGGTACTGAAATACTTGTTGACAATTAAAGTGACAGAGGGTATTGTCATATTACAGGGGGCAGTATGTCTGAATTAAAAGATTTATATGGGTGGTTTGATAATAACCGCGAAGATATAATCACGAATCATAAAAATGAATTCGTTTTGCTTGCAGACAATGCGGTTATTGATTATTTTCCTAATATGGAAACTGCTCTTGAAGGTGCCAAGCAAAAGAATTTTACTGTCGGTTCTTTTTTAATACAGCGTTGTATTACAAAAGAAGATGATACGCTCGTTTATTATAATATGGCGGTAACTTTTGGCTAGAGCGTTTACCTATAAAGTCCCCGATGACAAGAAAAAATCAATTATAATTCCTGTAAAAATAGGTTTTCATCCGCCTATAAACGGCTTTCCTGAAAACAGAAAAGTATTACTTAACACAAAAGCATTGATAGACACAGGGGCGTCGGGGTCTTGCATCAGTCAGCAGTTTGCCGATGCAATAAAGTTGCCTGTAATAAGCTATGGAGTAGTGCGGTCCGCACAAAGTTGCGATACGGTTCCCATTTATACGATAGATTTAGTATTGCCCAATAATGTAATGTTTTCCAAAATTTCCGTTACGCAATTTAATAAGCAAGCGGATTTTGATGTAATAATCGGAATGGATGTATTTATGCATAGTGATATGGCTATTACCAATGCAGACAATAAAATGTGCTTCTCACTACGGATTCCGGCAGGTCAAGAGCACATCGACTTTACAAAAAACATATAAACGGGGGTTCAATTCCCCCCATCTCCAACGTTTCTATTGGTACATAATCAGATACGGACGCGGTTCAAGCGAGAATACTTCTTCCGGCTTCATAATCGGAATATCATAACCGGCGCCCTCAACCATCGGCTTTAAAAAAAGCTTGAACGACTTTAAGGGAATATTTTTTGCCGCTGCGTTATATGCATACGTTTCTTTTTTTAACTTCGGTGAGCCGAAACCGTCGGAACAATGGATGAGCTGCACCCGCTCGTAATTGCTTTTTACTAAGTGCCGCTGTTGAATCATTTTTGCATTAAACTGGTGAATAACCAACATACGCCTGCCGCCGATACCGTGTTCAATCATATAATTCTGTATAATTTGCTGCGCTTCGTTGATCTCCTCCGCAGTAACGGAACCGATTTCCTTCATCGGTTTTGTGGTGCGCCATTCGGGATCAAGCGCGAGATGGACATTGGGATATTTTAAGAACGGAAGCAGCTTTTTCGTTGCATCGGCTACAGAGTACTTGCCGATTTGATGGTCGAGGAACACATACCAACCCCGCGCTGCCGCAAAGGCAATGTACTGCTCTACAATATCGGTAGAGAGTATGCCGATTTCACCGGCAGGCCAGCAGGTGCCGTAAATGATATAAAATGCGGGGATAATTTTTCGATTGCCGTTTGCAACATCGTAGAGTTTAACGAATTCGTTCATAATCGGCTCAATCTCTGCAAGCGAATATTGACCGAGTATACCCATCGTGCGGGCATTCGGTTTCCCGTATAGTGCAAAAACATCGCTATTAAGCAATACCGATTGCAAGCCCTGCTCTGCTCGCTCTTTGTTTTTTAAAATATCCTGATACTCAATAGGACCAGCAAGACCGCCTGTCTCCATCACGGTAATCTCCGGTCTATTCAGAAAAAGAGCACGGGGAAAGACAGGCTTCCATTCAATCTGTCCCTGCGGAACGGCAGTGTTCCTTTCAGGATTGACAGCATCATAGGTATAGGCGCCGGTTGTATAAAACACGGCGACACAAAGGAGTAGGGCGATTTTTTTCGGCAAAGATACTACCATAGCTTTCATAGTATCGGCAGTAAATCAAAAAGCTATAACGTTGAGTTAAACCGGAACAATTGTCAAGAATTTTTCTTGTAAATTACCCTTTTCCGTATTATAATTGGATTTATACTAAATTTACCACCGGATACAACGATGGATGTCAGTTGTTATTTGTAGTAAATTTACAAAAAACTATT
>NZ_CALHGC010000207.1 GCF_938029485.1 uncultured Treponema sp.
AAATTGCCCGACAGTAGGATAGTCGGTATACTTAAAAGAAATTACCTTATTTTCAGTATCCACCGAAATAACGGTAACATCTATTCCTTGGGAATTTTGTGCTACTTGTACATTTTTTTCACCGTCGTAGGTTAAAATAAATGCAGAAGGTGCAAAGCGCACTTTTTCGATAAACCCTGCCTGAAAGTCAATACCGAAGTTAATACCTTTGGTAAAAAGCCCTACAATACCGGAAATAACAAGAGCGCAGCTTACAACAACCATAAGACCGAATAGCTTGCTGAATTTTATCGTTTTTTTCATACGAGCGACCTCCACGTAATATGCAGCTTCTTCTGATGCAATGTTTCCGTACCGAAATCAAAGATAAGCCGTGAAACAAAAAGAGCTGTAAATACGGAAGAAACAACACCGATTGTTAAGCTGTAAGCAAATCCTTTGATCGGTCCTGTTCCCAATATCGATAAAAACAATGCCGCAATAAAAGTAGTAATATTGGAATCCATAATTGCCCAGAACGCATGAGCAAAACCGGTTTGAATGGCAGTCTCCCTACTTTTATGCAATGCAAGTTCTTCTTTAATCCGCTCAAAGATAACAACGTTGGCATCAACTGCCATACCGATTGTCAAAATCATACCGGCAATACTCGGAAGCGTAAGCGTAAGGTTGAATGCCGAAAGTACACTGAATACGATATAAAGATTCAGCACCTGTGCAATACATGCATTAATACCGGCGGCGCGGTACCAAATCAACATAAATGCCAAAACGGCGATTAAACCCCATTGGAGCGCCATTAAACCTTGATTAATTGCTTGCTCTCCCATACTGGCGCCGATAACTTGCTGATTTTCCAATTCGAGCGGTACATTCAGCCATGCAGTACGTAAAATCGTTTTAAGGTTTTCCGCCTCCTCTGCACTGAAACCGCTGATTGTTCCGGCGCCTCCGGTAATCGGTTCCTTGATGTTCGGCGCCGACTTGATTTTATCGTCGGAAACAATAGCCAGCCGTTTTCCCTTATTTTCGGTAGTAACGGTTGCAAAGATTTCAGCACCTTCCTTATCAAGTTCAAATACGACAAGAGGTTCGTTGGTTTGACTGGTTGTTGTGCTTACCCGCTGCAAATGCTTTCCTTCAAGAGCGGCTTCTTTCTTTATAACAAGAAAACCTTGACGTTCATCCAAACCGTAAGCATCTTTTTTGTACACTCCCAGTACCGTGGTATCTGCAGGAATAATAGAAGGATCGATGAGGTTGTAGTCCGCATCAAAGGTATGTGTCGGGTGATCATTATAATAGGAATAAAAAGCTTGTGTCGCCTCATCGTCTACGATGTGAAATGCAAGCAGGCCCCGTCCCATAATGATTGAATTGATTTTATCCGCATCGGCAGCACCGGGAATTTCAACATAGATACGATCTTCCCCCTGCTGTCTAATAACAGGTTCCGTCAAACCGAATTTATCTATGCGGCTCGAAATAGTATCGATGGCTAAATTCATCGCTTCTTTTTTTGCCGAAGCAGCCGTATCGCCGCTATCGCCGGTTACCGCACTTAAATCGGCTTTGATAATGATGCTCATACCACCTGAAAGGTCGAGTCCGAGTTTTACTGCATTTGCCTGTGCATTTTTAATACTTAGTATCTTGCTGCGGTATGCATCTTCCAGAATAGGACTCATCATCGAACGGGCTTTCTCTTCAGAGTTTTCGGGAAATGCTGCAAGCAATGATCCCGCCGTCCATATCGAAGGCTGTTCTTTACCGAGAATCTTTAAATTCTTCTTTGCCGCCTTAATAAGCGGATCATATTTTGCCGGAACCGGCTCGGAATCACCGTTTTTTGCAGATGCGATTAATGCATCAATATCCATTTTTGTCATATTTATGACATAATCTTTAATTTTTTCTCTGGAACCGAGCGCCAGTGCCTTATCGTCTTTATCTGTCCAAAAATACCATTTAAGGGTGGGATACAAAAACACAAAACAGAGGCCTAACACAGCCAGAACAATCACGAATCGAGTTCGCTTTTTCATGTCTATCTCCTCATCTAACGGAAATAAACGTTCATACTGGGGTTAGGCACAGCACGAACGATCACAAGCCGATACGGGGTTGTCACAAAAGTTAGTTACTTTTTTGACAACCCCGATTATTCAGCTCCGTTGGAAAAATCGGGCGGCTGCGGTTTTTCGGAGCTTGCGCCGGAATCTTCAGCTTTCTTTTCTTTCTTTTTAAAGAGAGCGGAAAACAGAGAAGTTTTTTCCGGCACATTTGCCAGACGGCTCGCTTTTGTTTTTTCATCCAACATAACGCTGCCGATTGCGGAACGATTCATTTCGAGCTTACAATTATCGTCAACTTTAAGAATGATCGTTGTTTCCTTTACGGAAGACACAACACCGTGAATACCGCCGATTGTGATGATTTTATCGCCCTTCTGAACTGCGGCAATCATTTCCTGCGTTTTCTTTTGCTCTTTCTTTTGAGGCCCGATAATAAAAACGTAGAAAATTACAAAGATAAGGCCGAGAGCAAGAAGCGGAATAAAACTACCTCCCGATGCGGCTTGTTGCAATAAAGGAATAGCATTCATTATTTACATCCTTATTTATAATAAATATCCTTAAAATACTAGCACAAAAAAAATACGTAGTCAATTCTTACACTGTTGGCGTGAAGTCAGTTAGTTTACCGACAGCAGCTCAAGTTCAAACACCAAATAACTGTCAGGAGGGATAACCCCACCGGCGCCGCGCGAACCGTATCCTAATTCGGGCGGAATCACAATTATCCGCTTCTCACCGGTCGCCATTTGCAGTGCTTGTTGGTCAAACCCGGCAATGAGTTGCCCCGCTCCTGCAACAAACTTGAGCGGTTCATGCATATCGGAATCATCAAATACGGTGCCGTCCAGCAACGAACCTTTATATTTCATCGTCAGGGTCTTGCCTGTTTGAGCCTTTGCCCCCTTCCCTTCCTTCGTAATTGTATAGAAAATACCGTTTTCGGTCTTAACGACATTGGGGAATTTTTGCTTTATCAAAGCTTCATATTTTTCCCGCTTTTGAGTAGCACGTTGTTTTGCCCGCTCTGTAGCGCCTGCAAGATAAGTATCAAAATCTTTTTGCGTTGCAGTAAACTTCTGTGCTTCAGCTCCCTTACGGATAATCGACACGGAATTCATCCGATCACCCTGCACAATTTTATTGACGACATCCTGCCCTTTTACGACACGGCCGAATACCGTATGTTTCCCGTCAAGCCACGGCGTCGGTACGTGGGTAATAAAAAACTGAGACCCGTTTGTTCCCGGCCCTGCATTCGCCATTGAAAGAATACCGGCGCTATTATGCTTGAGGTTATCGACAAACTCATCGGGGAAGCGATACCCCGGTCCGCCGGTACCTTTACCGTCGGGATCTCCGCCCTGAATCATAAAATTCGCAATGACACGGTGAAAAATCAAACCGTCATAAAAAGGTTTTCCTTTCGCCGCATCCAAGGTTCCCTCAGCCAATCCGACAAAGTTACATACCGTCATGGGGGTTTCTTTATAGAACAGTTCCACAACAATATCACCTTTGTTCGTATCGATAACGGCATATACGCCGTCCTTCTGTAATTCAGCACTTATCGCGTTCATCTTTTTTCCTTTCTCAGAATCTCCCGTTAAAATAATTGCAGCAGCGGCCGCTGTCGCAATAATCAAAAAAGCAACCGGTAAAACCAGCACCGCAATTTTATTCAACCGCATAGCTCCTCCATCAAGGCGTTAGGCCGTCTTCATACTGTGTAATAAACCAACCGTATACAGCCTCTCCTCGTGTTCTAAACGAATTTTGCACACGATCCCGAAAGATGGAAGGGGCGGTAAAATCGGCACGCGTCAGCATATGTATCAGTAGATAGTCACCGAGGTCGGTTACAGCAATCGACGCCTCTAAATTTTCAGGCTCCATCGCCTTAAACACCGAGTATTTTAATACGTCAACATTCGTCGAAATAAAACCTGCGGAATCGGCATCTGCGCAGAATCGATAACGATAGATGTTTTTATCGAAAGTTAAATCCTTTTGCAGCACATAGACAGAAAAATCCGCGGAAGGATTATCAACCGGATCGGTCGCCCGTACTTTTGTTTTAGGATCGTCGATAATATACGACGTTTCATAGAGAGTCCGCATCTTCTTTCGACTAATGGAATAATATTGCAGCCCCTCCAGCTTTGAAACAGAACGAAGAATACGGGATATTTTGTTTACATCCTTTATTCCGCCCTGCGCTTTTTTATGCAGATACAAAGCTTCTATCAAAAAAGTAGGATTTCCCTTATTCCAATTTTCGGCAAATGTTTGCGGCACTGCAAAAAGAGGTACAAGCCGCGGCACAGCGTTTTCTTTATTATACACCGATCGGAGCAAATACCCCTGTTTGAGCAGCTCTATCCGTTGTTCCGCAGACAAAAACGAATCCAATGTCGAAAGCACCGATTCGGGGACATTGCCGATATCTTGTGCAAAAAGTGAACAGGCTATCGAAAGGACAAAAGAAAGAAGAAAGCGCCTCATTTTCTAAAATCCTTTATACAGTACACGTACTTGCTTATATAAACCTTCACCTTCGCTCTTTGTGTCCACATCCCTAATATCGGCAAGCGTACTGTGAATAAGTCTGCGTTCATAGGGGTTCATCGGTTCAAGCAAAACGGAAGACTTGGTTGTTACCACTTGATCAGCGGTAGTATAGGCAAGCCGTACCAGCGATTCTTCACGGCGGATCCGGTAATTTTCACAATCGAGCATAATCCGTTCGGCAATACCGATTTTTCCGGCATACACATTCACAATTAACTGCAGTGCATCCAAATTTTTCCCTTTCTTTCCAATTAAAATAGCGGAATCTTCGGAAGAAAGCCGTATAAGCAGTTTACGCTCTTCACGAGAGAGAATTTCAGCACTTGCCGCATACCCCATTGCACTGATAAGCTCATCGATAAATTTCAGCAACTCGGTTTCTTTGTCCGTAACGGTACCCCGAGAAGCGCCTAACTGACGGGATGAATCGGCAACGGATTTCTGCACAGCCGCTTTATCGTCGATATGAACACGGATTTTTGCGTATCCTTTCTTAAAAAGCGAGTTTTTCTGAATTTCAACGATTTCCACATCAAATTGGTCGGATTCTACTCCGAGTTCTGCGATCGCTTTATCTATAGCATCACGTTCGGTTTTTCCTTCAAATTCATAGATCATTTCCGAACCTCCTTTCTTCCCTTCATCATTGCCTTAATAATCATCTGCTGAACAAGCATTAAAAAGTTTGCACATGTCCAGTAGAGCAGCAATCCTGACGGCGCATTATAAAACATAAAGAAAAAGAACACCGGCATACCGTACATCATGATTTTCATCGTACTGTTTTGCTGTTGATCGCTTGTAGGAGTTTGCGTTATCTTTCCGAATACCATCTGAGAAATGACATAGACAATCGGCAGGATGCGTAAATCCGTCCATCCGAGGAAGGGGAGCGGATTAGGGAACTGCAAAACACTATCACCGACCGATAAGTCGGGTATCCAATGAGGAATGAACATGGCGCCGCGGAATTCAAAATAGTTATTAAACAACCGGTACATAGCAAACAAGATCGGTAATTGGATCAATATAGGCAGACAGCCGGAAAGCGGGTTATAACCTGCTTCTTTATAGAGCTTTGCCATTTCTTCGTTCAACTTTTGCGGCTTCCCTTTATACTTCGCCTGTAACTCCTGAATCTTAGGCTGCATCTTTTGCATTTGCTGCGTTGATTCCGAACTTTTCTTGGTAAGCGGAAAGAAGATCAGCTTTATCAAAATCGTTACAAGAATAATAGAAACACCCCAGTTTGGGATAAGCTTATAGAAAAATTGCAACAGCCATTTAAGCAATACCTCAAGCGGACGCCAAATACCGCTTGAAACGGCTACGGTATCAATCCGCAGGTTATCATAGTTATAATTGTTTTTTGACGCGACGTTATAGGCACTTAAAATATTTTCGGAGCAGGGGCCAAGGTAAACACGATATACATCGGTTACCGTATTGCCGGTAATAACCGGACGCGAAAAGAACAGCTGTCCGTTTTGTACCGTATCCGCATTAGGCTGTGCGGCAGAATATAGTATCTGCTGTGCGGGAACGGAGGGAATAACGATAAGACTGAAATATTTTCCCGAAATACCTGCCCATGGAACGGAATCCGTAATCAATTTGGTCTGGTTTGATTTTAATGCAGTGTCTTTTTTCTTTCCATTTATGTAAGAAAAAAAATGCCGGTATTCGTAGCGATCGGCTTTTGCATCCCAATCCGGTCCGATTTGGGGCATTGTCCTCAGCGTATAACCTACATTGTCAAAATTCAGACCTTTCATATCGGTACCACCGCTGATCGTAACAGCAAGTTCAAACATATAATCGTTAGGCAGGAAGGTATATCTTTTTGCAAGCGTAAACGAAGACACAGAGCTGTCTTGGTTCTTTATCGAAATTGTCTTAAAAAAGCCGACAACCCGCTTTCCGTTTACCGTTTCTTCCTTGACATTAAAGAATTGATTTAACGCGGGAGCTTGATCGCCGCCGAGTGCAATCGAAAACGCTCTGTTCCGGTCGGTCAAATTTTTTACCATTTCCACATAGGAATCGCCCTTTGAATTATTATGTTCCAAGAGTTTATACGAAATGATATCGCCGCCTCGGTTCGTAAACGTAATCTCCGCAATATCGGTTTTAACCGTAATGATTTGTTCACCGATAACGGTTTCATCAGGGGTTTCCAACACTCCGAAATCGGCAGGAGCAGTTTCCGCTACAAAGGTATTTTGCGGAACTTCTGCCTGCTGCTCCGTTGTAGGAGCGGCAGCAGACTGCTGTTGTACCGGAGCAGGAGGAAAAAATTTGTATTGCACAAACATCGCAGCTGCAATGACAAGACCGGAAAGCACCATTGCAATAACTGTATTTTTATTCATAAACGAATCTCCTAGGGAACGGGGTCATACCCTCCCTTGTTAAAAGGATGACATCTTAGGATTCGTCTTACCGCTAAATACCCTCCCTTGAAAGGTCCATATTTAGAAAGGCTTTCAAGGGCGTAATGAGAACAGGTGGGATAATATCTACAACAAGGCGGGAATAAAGGAGAAATACATTTTTGGTATACCTTTATGCCCGCGCATAACAAAAGCAAAAAAAAACGCTCAATCTTTTTCAGACAACTGTGTTTCATATTGTTGAGATCGAATAGAAAACATACCCGCTTTTTTAAACAAACAGTCCAGCTGTACCGTACGCAGAGAAAAAGTATCGTGCCCCGGAAATACAAGCAAAAGAATATCCTTCCCTATTACAAGCCGGGATTTTATTTGACGATATACTTCTTTTGATAAACGGCGAGCTTTATTTCTTTGTACGGCGGAACCGTAATGTCGCTTAAATGTACAAACAAAACGATTATATGGTAATTTATTCGGCAAAACGAACAACTTTGCGCCGTCGCAGCTATAGCGGTGTCCTATTTTAAACATATCCCGTATCCGCACGGCGCCGCAAAGACGCTCTTCTTTAGGCAAACAAGAGCGCTTCATGTGTTAAACTCTTAGTAACTCTTTTTTTCGTCGGATACGGAAAGCTTATAGCGTCCTTTTGCACGACGACTCTTTAAAACCGCGCGGCCTCCGCGTGTTGCCATACGCGCACGAAATCCATGACGGCGCAAACGTTTTGTTCTGCTCGGTTGAAATGTCCGTTTCATAAAACTAGACTCCTTCTATATATAGTTATTAGGCGCACTACCCGCCTAAAAGATCATAGGTAACGGGGAAAAACACCCTCCCCTTAAAATACTGGACAGAGAACTATACTATAGCACTATAAAAAAGTCAATCTATCGCTTTGGGGCTAAAAATATTTTTAATACGGTTACCCTGATAGCGTTTAAACAATAGTCGCAACCTTACCTCAGCGATAAAAAAAGGCATCCCTAAATTAAGGATGCCTTTTCAAATTTAGCAGGGGTAGGACTTGAACCTACGACTTCCGGGTTATGAGCCCGACGAGCTGCCAACTGCTCTACCCTGCGACGTATGCGCATAAAGTAAACTACAATTAGGAAAATGTCAAGCATTTTCTTAAAAATGCCTCATTTAAACAGGACCCCGGCGCGCAATACCGAGGATAGTCAAGTCATCATATTGGATGTCTTCTTTTACTTGTTTATAGTAAAAATATTCATCGTAAATAGGATGAGGAGCTTTATCACAACAATAAACATCGTATTGTAAAAAATACTTGCTCAAGAAGGTGTCGATTTTCTTATCTACTTGTACGCAGTCAAAAGGCTGGGCGGAACTGTCTTTATATATTCTAAAGATCTTCTCAACCGAAATAAGCGCCAAAACGGCATCTTCGATTGTTCCATTACAAGAAGAAAAATCAAAATCCATTTGTTCGTAAATAAGGTCGCTCTGCCGTTTTTTTAGCGTAAATTTCTTTCGGGCAAAAACAGCCTCAATAATCGCTTCAACCCTATCCTTACCCAACGTTTCGCTATCGGTACCCATAAGGTGGCTATCGCCCTCTTCCGCCGGAATGGGATCGGAATCGTCTCTCGGTTTTAAAATCGGCACACGCAGTTTCCGCTTGGATTCTTCGATACCGTCCGTATACAAGAACAGTATATCGCCGCAGTTAAGGTGTATTTTTTCTACCGGGTACCCGCCGCTAAGGCTTATCATCTCCGAAGAAAATGCACCGGCAGCGGATCCCGAACGCAGCGTATAGCTTTTTAAGCGCCGCGCCCGCTTATCATACACATGCACGATATTATCGCCTGCATTACAGAAATAGGCATCCCCAACGCGCATATCGATAATACAAAGACTGAATGCGGCAAACCGGCCGATAAAGCCGTGGGATTCGATAACGTCATTAATCCGCATAACGATACTGCTGAGGTTGTATCCGTCGCGTTTATAATTCCAATTTTGAAAGTAGTTTTGGAATAACGTAGCGACTTCTACCATGATGAGTGCGGCAGGAACCCCCTTCCCGGCGACATCGCATTTTATAACGGCATAGTGGAAGGCATCCAATTTTCTGTAGTCAAAATAATCGCCGGAAACGCCGTGCGCGCCTTCATAATAACCGAAAAATTCGGAATAAAAGTCGCGGTGACTGCCCGTCGTCAATTTTCTGCCGGAAGAACTGAGATCCAGCGGGATAAACATTTTCTGTATTTCTTTACCGACCTTTAAATCTTTAGAAAGAGCGGCAGCGGCAGCCAAGCGTTCGGTCATGTCGTTAATCGTCATACCGAGCATTCCGAACTCATCCCTTGACGTTACTTTAACCGACTTACCGGCAAGTTTTTCTTTATCGTCGGTGTCGCGGATGAGCGCAACATGCGCCGCCAAAAGCCCGAGCGGACGCACAAAGACCGAGCTGAGCAGCCACGCCGTCAAGATACCCGCCGCCAATACCACCAATGAAATTTCGACGATAAGGCGAATCAATCGGTTTTGTTGATCACCTATTTTTTCCAGCAAATTTTCTACCGAAATATTAACGAATACGATACCCTGCACGTTTGCTTGAGGGTTTGCACGATTGTAATAGATAATGGGTTCATAGAATAAATATTCGGTTCGCGCATCCGAAAGATTTTCCATCGAATAGTCGGGATACGAACCGAATCCTTGATCGGATAACGCCGAAAGCCGTGCTTGCAGCTTTGCTTCAAGATGGCGGATACTTACCTGAATTTCGGTTTGGCGCTTAAGTACGTACGGATCCCGCCGCATTTTAAGTTCTTCCATCTCGTTTGTAAGCAGTTTAACCGAATCGGTATGCTGCTGAACTATCGCGGTCGCTTCGTCATTGATATACGCCAGCTTTTGCAGAATTTCATCAATACCTTCAGGGTCAAACTGCGATACGCCGGGAGTATATCGCTGGGGCTTGATAAGTTGAGTAATATCATGGCAGTCCGTCGCTAAAACATAGTGCAGACCTTCCTGCCCCGGCACCGTGCTTTTTCCGGTAACAACGACATATTTTGCTTCGGGAAAGGTAACTCTATTCAATAATAAAAGGTCAAAATCTTCTTGATTGGGATTTAAAAAATGATTTTGAACCCGTAATTCAAGGTTATCAAGCAATATTTTTGTTTGCAGTAGAAGGCTGTTGGAAAGTAAATTTTTATACGGACGAATAATAGCGATTGCGAGTGCGGTCGCCACGCTGGAAATAGCAACAAGCAAAATAGTAACAATAATAACCACGAATTTTATGCGGACACTGTTCCATAGACTTACCCTTGGTCTGTATTTTTTTATGTGGTCAAGTGTCTTTTTGCCTGCTTCCATGCTCACTCCTGCCGAACTGCTCCGGTTTTTCCGTCGGTATTCTCTAAAACTTCAATGCCGCCATTATATACTAAATAGGAAACAAACGAAAGAGGGTATCTATAAAAAAAGAGATAAAATTTTACTAAAAACTTTCACATAAAAGGAAGACACTCGACGGTTATATCGGTTATAATGCACTTTCTATGAAACGGCTGTTGATCATTTTAGTATTTGTAACCCGGATGTCGGTTCATGCGCAGGATTTCCTTTTAG
>NZ_CALHGC010000208.1 GCF_938029485.1 uncultured Treponema sp.
TTGAGGCAGGTTTCCCGCTTGTATAAAGGAGCAATAGATGCGCTCCCCTCCAGCGCTTTTGAAAAGAGACAAAGCATATACACCGTATATTTTCAAAAGGTGTGCAGCAGCTCATTATACGGGCGTATTTCGATAGCCGATTGCGGTATCTCTAAAGCGGCGAGCAGCGTATCGAAAATAATCCGTGCATTGCGGATATGCCGTTCCGAAGCGGCGGTATCGGAGTTTTCGTCAGGGTATAAAACCTCGATTTCTAAAAAATATCCGATCGGTTGTATCGTAGAAAGTTCTGCCGACAGGGAACAGGCATCTTCGAGTATGTCCGCCGGGAATAAGCTTGAGTGCGGAATAAAAACTTTCGTATCCTTTTGTTTTTCAATCGTGAAGATCATACCGAGACTTTCGAGCATTTCGACAAATACCGGTATAGCCGCTGCAGAAAGCTCAAATTCCAGTTCGCGGTTGGTTTCTATCGTATCGACATAGTGCTTCTGCTTATGCGTTACCCAAACCGTTTCTTTGTCTGCTATCAGTTCCCGCCGTACCCGCACCGTTTTTTCGCCGAGTGCCCAATACAGATCAGTCTTAATGCAGCGGAACGAAAAATCCGCGATACGGGACAACAGCGCTTCGGTTTTTTCAGGGTGCTCAAGATGAGCCTTTAATTCGATTTCGTGCATATATAATATGTGCCGATATGGAGAGCGGTTTGTTCTTGCGCTTGTTAGGTGATATCGGTGCCTGCGGGTACCGGTGTTTCGGGTTTAAGCAGAACGCAGATAGACGAATCTTCGGATTCCGCACAGAGCAGCATACCTTCGGAAATATGCCCGCGCATTTTAGCCGGTTTGAGGTTAGCAAGTACGATAATTTCTTTGCCTACCAATTCTTCGGCAGTATAGTAGTCGACTAAGCTGGAAACAATCTGGCGCGGTTTTTCTTCGCCGAGATCAACTTGCAAAATGTAGAGTTTTTCCGCATTTTCAGCTTTCACGCATTCCAAAACTTTGCCTGCTTTCAGCTGCAGTTTTGCAAAATCATCATAGGTAATTATTCCGGTTGTTTTCTCATCCATAATGCTTCCCAGTATATGAGAAAGAGTTAAAAACTGCAAGCGAACGTGATATTCAAAAACGTCCGATGTGTTTGTCCTGAGGGAATAACCGGCTGCTGGTATCTTAGGCTAAAATCCTATAAAATTACTCTATGGCACGCAGTAAGTACGGAACAACGCCGTGGGGCGCATGGTTTTTAAGGATGATCGAAAGTTATGACGGCGACGGGAGGGTGTCGCGGGGAAAAAGTTATGCAAATACCGGTAAGGTAGATTTCCTCGTTATTACCGGAAACAAGGTCGCAGCCCGCGTCGCGGGGCATTATGACCCGTGGTACTATATTTCGCTCACCTTTCCCCGTATTTCCGAACCGAACCGTAAAAAGTTGGAAAAAATCTTAACGGAGCATCCCGCCGACTTCATCGCATTGGGAAGCGGTACGATGACGGAACATCTCGTAACGCTCTTTGAGGCAAAAGATATACGGTTTATTCCCCGCCGCTGGAGCCTTATCGAAAGCGATTGCTCCTGTCCCGACTCCGCCGCCCTGTGTAAACACATCGCCGCGGTGCTGTATATACTCGCAAAAGAAATCGACCACGATCCGCGGCTCCTCTTTCAGCTTGCGGGAATCGATCTTGCCGAACTGCGGGAAAAGTTCAAACCCGCCACACCGGAACAGGCGGGATACGCAGCAAATCCGTCGATGACCGATGCACCGGCAACCGGTAATAACTCCGCTGCAAATCCGCGGAAGGCACCGCAATCCGGCGCAGGGAAAAACCGCTCCCCGGCAGCCCCCGAATACGAGCATCCGGTACCGCTGTCTCTGCGCCGGTCGGATGAGCCTGCACAGGACGTACCGGCGGAGCTTCCCCGCTTTCCGCTTGAAGAATCGTTTTTACCGCTGATTTCTGCGCTGCTTCCGCCGTTTGCCCCTTTCTATGACGATGATTTGGTTGCCGCCTTTAAAGAACTGTACCATAAACTGATTATCCGTCAAAATAAAGAATTTGACCTGACGCTTGAGCAGCGTATCTCCGCTTTAATGAGATCCGGTACGGGAAGTGCATCGGCGGCAGCGCTGTGCGGTTCAAGCCGCCTCTTGTATACGCCGGTTCGGGTGGATACGGCAAAGCTGCCGAAGCGGAAGACAGCCGGTACTCCTTCCTTCCCCTTGCAGAAGGAAGCAACGCTGAAGCTTCTCGTACGGCTTCCGAACGGTACGGAGACGGCGCTATCGCTTGTGCAAGCGCTTCACCTTCTGCACGGCGTTACCCCCGCGGCGGATTCTCCCGACGGCATGAAGGCTGCATATACGGTATTGACGCTCGGTGAACGGCTCATCGCCGAGTCGGCGCTGCTGCCGGCGGTGTTCCTTGATCCGGCAACACAGAAGCTTACGATCTTTTGGAAGCCGCTTACTTCGGCGCAGGCTGTTTCCACCGCAATAGACCGCTGCGCCCCTTTTATTACCGAAGCGTTTTTTCCGCAGGTATCGCTTTGGGGTAGGCGGTACTGCGCCGAACTGCTGCTGACGGCTTTCCTCACCGAATATATGCGCACCACCGATTTTATGCCCGCCGGCATTCGTCGTGCGGAACAAGAAATTGCCTCACTCTTTTTCAGCGGCGGTATCGTCAATACAAAAGCGCCGGGTATGCGGCGGCTTCCGGCCTCGATTACCCGCTGGCTTGCGGCGCTCTGCTACGACAACCATAGTCTCCGCTTCCGCCTCATCTTAGAGGAAGCAAAACAGTCGGACTTTAAGATTTCCGCCGAGGTTTGCCACAGCGAAGAAACAAACAACCGGTTTATTCCATTTTCCCGCATTGCCGACTATGTACGGATTGAAAGCAAAACAGTGGAATTTGCAATCGCGCTTTCCGCGTATCTTCCTAAATTAACGGAGATGATCGGGCAAAAATCGGTGCCGCTGACGCAGGAAGAAACGGCGGTGTTTTTACGGACGTCGGCGCCGCTTCTTGCCCGTTTCGGGATAGAGGTTGTGCTGCCTAAGACGCTGCAGCGGTCGCTGAAGCCGCGGGCGGTGTTCCAACTAAAACAAAAAGGCGCCGGCGCCGTACAGTCGTACCTCAGCCTTGACAACCTGATGGACTATGACCGCAGCATTATGCTCGGCGATACCGTCATCAGCGCCAAGAAATTCCGCGCATTGATGAAGCAGAGCAGCGGTTTGGTGAAATTCAACGACCGCTACATCCTTGTCGATCCCGAACACACGGCGCGCCTTCTCGAAACCATGCAGCACGAAAGACCCGATATCAACGAGGTCATACAAGGGACGCTGACCGGAGATACCGTAATGGCGGACGGCGCGCCGTTTTCTTATTCGCTCTTTCGGGAAACGGATGCCGCGGTACCCCGCACATTGCAGGCGACGCTCCGGCCGTATCAGGAAAAAGGTTTTCAGTGGCTCTATTCTACCATTAAGAGCGGTTTCGGCTGCCTGTTAGGAGATGATATGGGGCTCGGTAAAACGCTGCAGGTTATCGCCCTCATTCTGAAATTGAAAGAACAAGGTTTTGAACACAGCGGCATCCTTATCGCGGCTCCGGCCAGTCTTTTACCGAACTGGGAACATGAGCTGCACACCTTTGCTCCGTCGCTGCGCTGCACAATCTTGCACGGGCAGGGACGGCGGTTTTCCGCAAAGTCGGACATTCATATTACAACGTATCAGACACTCCAGCGCGATGTAAAAAAACTTTCGGAAAAAACCTTCGACTGTCTTATCATCGACGAAGCGCAGGCGGTAAAAAATACGCAGACTAAAAACGCCCAAGCGCTCAGGCTTTTACAGGCGGTCTCCCGCATCGCGATGACCGGTACGCCGGTAGAAAACAGCCTTGAGGATATGCGCGCCTTGTTCGACTTTATCATTCCCGGCTACCTCGGCTCTGCGGAAACATTCCGTAAAAAATGGCGGATACCTATCGAGCTGCACGGCGATACGGAAACCGCGGAATCCTTTCAAAAGATTACCGCGCCGTTTTTACTCCGCCGCCTTAAAACCGATCCTGCCGTTATTTCCGACCTACCGGAAAAAGTGATTACGCCGCAATACTGCCGCCTGACACCGGAACAAACGGCGCTGTACGAAAGCCTTGTCCAAACCCAGCTGAAAAACGTATTAAAAGCCGAAGAAGGCATTCAGCGGAGTGCATTGGTGCTGAAGCTGCTGACCGCCTTAAAGCAGGTATGCAACCATCCCCATGTCTACGACGAAAGCTTTCAGACCGATACGGCGCTTTCCGGAAAAACCGCCGCGCTGATGCAGCTGCTCGGCGAAATATTGGACGCCGGCGAAAAGACCTTGATTTTCAGCCAATACACGCAAACGCTCTTTTTACTGCGGAAGCTGATACAAGAGCAATTCGGAGATGAGCCGCTCCTCTTGCATGGTCAGATGCCGCTTACCGCACGGAAGGCCGCAGTCGAATCGTTCCAAACCGATCCGGCGCAGCGCATCTTTCTTATTTCGCTCAAGGCAGGCGGCACAGGGTTGAATCTCACCGCTGCAAGCCGCGTTATCCATTTTGACTTATGGTACAACCCCGCTATAGAGGATCAGGCAACCGACCGCGCATTCCGTATCGGACAGCACCGGACGGTCTTTGTCTCCCGTTTTATCTGCGCCGGTACCTTTGAAGAAAAAATCGACGAGATGATTCAAAAAAAGCGGCATATCTCACAGATGACGCTGAGCGGCGACGAATCGTGGATCGGTAAGATGAGCAATGAAGAACTGGCCGAGTTGTTCGAAACGTCCTAGAGTTTAGGCAGAAAATCCTTGTAGATACCGGGAGTAGAGCTGTCATTTAATACGGCACCGATGTTTTATGTCAATTCTTTTCTATTGCCTTGACTAAAGCGCTGAAATAAATTAGTATAGTGCTTTCTCGGGCCTATAGCTCAGTTGGTTAGAGCAGCGGACTCATAATCCGCGGGTCGCCGGTTCAAGTCCAGCTGGGCCCATCTTCCCCCTCAGTTGGTGCGAAGCCAACGGCATTGACAGTATCCTGGAATTTTCGTTTGAGCAAGCCGGATAAGAGCTTCTGTTTCCGCTTGAGTATACGGGCGGATAGCGTTCCATGCAGGATCGAGACAGTTTCCCGGCAAAAAGGGTGCAAAAAACCATGAAGCGTCGGAAGGCAGCAGCTCGGAAATGGCGCACACATCTTCAGCGGTAACGAGAGCCGGTACAAGAACCGTCCGGTACTCGATCTCTACCGGCCGACAAAACGTTTCCTTTTGCCGTAACATCATCAGCGTCCGTTTAAGTGCAGCTTCCCGGCATTGCGCTGCAGATTGCCGGACTGATGAAGCGGCAGCTATCGTCCGGCTCATTCCAAGCTCACCATAACGGGATGGGGCGGTTTTTATATCAACGGCTACCATATCCGGACAAAGCGCTTGATCATGCAGCAATGCAGACAACGCATCCGGCAATAAGCCGTTTGTGTCAAGTTTAACCGCAAGCCCTGCCTTTCGTGCCCGTAAGATAAGTTCCGGCAGCACCGGCGATAACAGCGCTTCGCCTCCGGAAATCACGAAACCTTGCAGTACAGATTTCCGCTTTTCGATATGCTCGTAGACTGCTTCGATCGGTACGTAATCATCGGCGCCGGGCTGTGAAAACTTACACGCAGGTCCTTCAAAAACCGGAGCACATACGAGCGCCCCGTTATAACAATACGGACAGCGCAGATTGCAGCCGGGCAGAAAAACCGCCGCAGCGACCCGATGCGGGTAATTTACAAGCGTGGTTTTCTGTAGACCGACATTCATAGTGAACCTCTAAAGACCTCAGTTTTCAGAGGTTTTCCTTAGATTTATTTATGCGATAACCGCTTCGGCCGTATACGGGGGGAAATGACAAGCTTTCAAATCGGCAACGGAATAGGCACGGGAAAGTTCTTTTTCCGATTCGCTATACATGATAACGGTAGGACAGGAGCGGACACCGTGTTTTGCAGCAGCCTTAATACCTTCTTCGGTATCGGCATCGATATAACGAACCGCGATACCGATGTTATTGCAGTAATCTTTAACGGGCGGACAATTAGGACAAGTCTTGCGTGTATATACTTCAAAAAACGCAGGATATTGAACCGGCATCATCCCCGTATCCGATACGACATTTTGACCGGCATATACGTGTGTCTTAGGATTTTCGCGTTCGAACATTTTTCGCTCCGAAAATTCTTCACGCTTACCCTTATTCCAGTTACGGACGGAACGGTAATACCCGACTATACGCGCATATACTTCCGTTGTGGAACCGTGCACATTCTGCAGTTCCGACTGTGCAGCTGCAATATCGGCATCGATTGCTTCTCTTGTTCTCATGGTTTTTCTCCCGCCTTTTGATAGAATGTATGTAGCATCACCCTCTAGGGACATCCCCAAAAACCGCAAGTTTTTGATATCCCCGTTCCCTATATAAGTTTATCTATATAGTGTTAATAATGCTCATATTTATTATAATAACACTAGATGTGGTGGTATGTCAAGCAACCTCACCCCTTTTGAAATAAACGGCACATCTGCGTTGTCGCTACGCCAAAATAAATGCTCAACGTACAGCAAGTACGTCTCCGCTTTATTTTTGCTCGCGCCTTGTATCTGCACCGTCTCTTTGCAAAAGCTTACGGAAGCTTTTTTTCGAAAGCGCCCTTTTGCAAATATACGGCATATCTGCGTTGTCGCTTAACAAAAAACAGTCCTTGACGTATCAAAGATACGACTGCGGGTGTTTTTTGTACGCTCCTAGCATCTATACCGTCTCTTTGCAAAAGCTTACGGAAGTTTTTTTTGAAAGCGTCTTTTTGAAAATATACGGCGCATCTTCTGCGTTGTCGCATCGTCAAAACTATACGTCCGTGTATAGTTTTGACTGCGAGTTTCGCGCTCACGCGAAACATCGCTTCTGCTTAATACGCGCGGCATCCGTGCCGCTACTGAAAATGCTCAACGTAGCAGAACGGACAAGGATGTCCGTGGTTCCACAAGAAAGCTAGTTCGTAATGCGAACTAGCAGCCCAAGGGGATGCCTCAAAAGTTGGTTACTTTCGGAACATCCCCGTCGAGTTTAAAATTAAGTCTTTATACAGCAACGACTTAATTTTAAACATCGCATCTAAATCTAAGGAAGCTGTCCAAAAACTGTTACGCAATCCGCTTTGCGGATATGACAAATCATTTCCTTACAGGAAAAGCCG
>NZ_CALHGC010000209.1 GCF_938029485.1 uncultured Treponema sp.
GGTACCAATCAGACACCCATTTGTACTTCATATTATTGAAGTCGTTGAGGTTGGTCGTATTGCCGTTGATCATCCGCTTTTTCGCGGTCTCCGTATCGCCGTGCTCGTTGAAGAGCGGCTTGCGTGTTACGAATTCGTTTGTAGACATAGATGTTGCTTATTTTGTCGGTGTCTGCTCCGTGCTTAAGAGGCGCAGGATTCGCATTCAGTTATTTCGAGTGATTTCGAACGTACATAATATATTGTCTTCATCTCGCACTCCCAGGCTTTGATGTAGAGGTTCAGCACTTGGCGCAAGGTGAAGTCGTTGGTGATGTAGAGATTCACAGACTGAGATTGGTCTACGTGGCGTTGCCGCACACCGGCGGCGCGGATGCTCCAAGTTTGGTCGATTGTATGGGCACTCTTGTAAAGCCACCACGTTTTGTCGGACAATGAAGGCGCGACGCGGGCAATCGTTGCGCCCTTCTTCTCTTCGAGGAAGTAGCGATTCATCACGGGGTCTGTTCCGGCCGTAGTGCCGGCGATGATGGACGTGGAACTTGTCGGTGCGACGGCCAACAAATAGCCATTGCGCACGCCGGCTTGTGCTACGTCGGCGGCTAAGGCTTGCCAATCGGCACTTTCGTATTGGCGGCGGCGGAAATAATCGCCCGTTTGCCAGTCGGAGCCTTCAAAATATTCGTAGTGACCCTTTTCTTTGGCTAATTCCATACTGGCGCGGATCGCATAGTAGTTGATCTTCTCCATTAACTTGTCGGCTGCTTCGAGGTGCGCCTCGCTCTCCCATACGATTCCTTGCTGTGCCAGATAATGATGGTAGCCCATAATACCTAAGCCTATCGGACGATAGCGGCGATTGGTCACGCGAGCATATTCAAGCGGATAATAGTTGAGGTCAATTACATTATCCAAGGCGCGCACGGCGGCATAAATGACGCGCTTTACTTCTGCTTCGTCATCAAAATTGATCTTGCTCACAACGAGCGAAGCCAAGTTGCACACAACGAAGTCGCCGGCCTTTGTCTTTTCTACGATGATGTCGTCGCCTTCAGGCGTTTTCATCGTTTCTGTTTGAACGGATTGAATCGGAGACATATTCTGTGCAATCTCCACGCAGAGGTTGGAAGAATAGATTATGCCTTTGTGCTTATTGGGATTCATACGGTTGACGTGATCACGGAAGAAGGCAAACGGCGTACCCGTCTCGATGGCCGATTTGAGGATCAAGCGGATGAGATCTTTGAGCAATACTTCCGTTTTCGTAATGCGCGCATCGTTGACGCAATCATTGTAGCGCTGCTCCCATTCGTCGCCGTAGCTATCCTCTAAGGCATAGCCCTTGATGGTCTGAATTTCGTGCGGACACATCAGATACCACGACTGGTCCAAGCCTTCGCGCACTTTTTTCCAAAAGAGGTCGGGATAGCAAACGGCGGGGAAGACGTCGTGTGCTTTCATACGGTCGTCGCCGTTATTGGTACGGAGCTGTAAAAATTCCGGCACGTCTTTGTGCCATACGTCCAAGTACACGGCTACCGAACCCTGCCGCACTCCCAGCTGATCGACGGCGACAGCGGTATCGTTTGCAAGTTTTATCCAGCGGATGACCCCGCCTGCAGCCCCTTGGAACCCGCGGATGGGTGCGCCGACTGCCCGCACCTTGCCGAAGTACAGCCCCATGCCGCCGCCGAATTTGGAAATCTTTGCGAAGTTATCGATGCTGCGGTAAATCCCGTCGAGGGAGTCGGGAACGGTGTCGATAAAGCAGGACGAAAGCTGATGATAGGGCTTACGGGCGTTGGAAAGGGTCGGCGTCGCCATGGTAACCTGCAAGCTGCTTAGCATCAGGTAAAATCGGCGCACCCATTCCATCCGGTCATTTTTTTCATGCAAGGCGAGGTGTAAGGCGATTCCCAAAAACATCTCCTGCGGTGTTTCGAGCGGAATATGTCCCCGTGTGGAAATAACATACCGGCGCAAAAGCAAATCCAAACCGCTGTAGGTAAAAAGGTCGTTTTTACCGTTATCGATATATGAATAGGCTTTTTCCAGCTCTTCTTTTGAATAACCTGCACGGATATACGCGCCGTAGAGTCCTTTTTCTTCCAGATAGGTGAGCTTTTCGTAGAATGACCGGATGTTCCGTTTTTCAAGCTCGATTTTCAGTTTGCCGGAAAAATCAAGCATTAAAAAGCGTGCGGCAATAAACTCCCAGCGGGGAGCCTCCTGCGCAGTGAGTTCAACGGCGGCCTTTATCAGCAAGGCGAGTAATTCCGATTCTGTCATATCCTGCTTACGGAAGGATTCAAACTTGTGAAAGAGCAGGGTTAAGCTGTACTGTTCTTCGGGAAAATCCTGCTGAATACGGGTTAGTACCGGTTGAACTTCAATAGAAGAAAAATGAGCGGCAATAGCACGCCGTGCATCCCGTTTTTTTGTCTGTTCAACACGGTAAAGAATAAAACTCTTTACCGCTGCGTAATAATTATGTTCGATGAGCGTTTTTTCAACTAAATCTTGAATGGTTTCTACCTGTACCGCATTCCCGTTTTTGCTCAGTTCATATATATCGGCTTCGATTTCCGCCGTCATCTGCTGCAGTATCTGCGCAAGATTGTCAACCTTTGATAGTTCCGTATCCTTTTGTACGGCTGTATCCGTATCCTGCTGCGTTGTCGCATCCGTTACGCTATTAAATGCAGCCTGCATCGCCAGTGTAATCTTTTCAGCATTGTAGGCTTCCTTTTCTCCGTTTCGCTTAATAATATCCATTCCTAATTTCCTTTTTTGATGGATTTTAATGGGAAAGTTGAAGGGCGTCAACAGGCATATTTTCAAAAGTTTCTTGCAAAATGTACTACAACATGCTATGACACAGCGTTTGTAAACCACAGCAATCTCATTGGTGTTTATCAATAAAAATTTATTGTTGCATTATCGATTATTCCGTTGTACAATAATCACCGTAATGGATAGCCCTAAGGAATTTTAGGATAAATGTGGGGCAAAAGATCGGCTGTGTTTAGCGATGAAGGAGTTTACGGTGGAAATACGGGATATTTTACAGCGCGCGTATGAATATGGGATACAGTATGTCGATAACGGAGTAGTTGCAGATTATATCCCCGAACTTGCAAAGGAAGATAAGACAAAAGCGGGGGCAGCGCTCATCGACAAAAACGGTTCGCTGTACGATGTAGGCGCTTGTCAGCATAAGTTCAGTATTCAGAGCATTGTCAAAATTATCATTTACCTTTGCGTACTTGAGCACTATGATTTTGATTACATTCAAAAGTTTATCGGCGTAAAACCGTCCGCAAAACCGTTTAACAGTATCATTGCGCTGGAGCTGAGCGATAAAAATATTCCGGTTAATCCGTTTATCAATGCCGGCGCTATTGTCGGAACTTCATTATTATATGAAAAATACGGCAATAATACCTTCGAAATGATTCTGAACCGGACAAGAGAAATTATCGGCAACGACAAAATCGATTACAGCAGAAGCATTTTCAATTCCGAAAGTTCTTCCGCTTTTGCGAATAGGGCGCTGACGTATATGCTGTTGAACGGAAAAATCATCCCCGCAACAGTTAATGTAGAAGACTTGTTAAACGTGTATTTTAAAAGCTGTTCCATTTTAGCCGATGTGCGGGATTTGGCGCAGTTGGGATTCGTACTGTCGAGGGACGGTAAAGACGCGGAAAATAAGCAGCGTTTAAGCGGCGCTCATGCCCGGATATTACGGACGATTATGGCTACCTGCGGTACTTACGATTATTCCGGCGAATTTGCAATTAGGATAGGAGTGCCGGCAAAAAGCGGAGTCGGCGGAGGTATCGTTACCGCATCAAGAGCAGGTTACGGTATCGGAGTTTTCTGTCCCGGTCTGGATTCTCACGGGAATTCCTACGTAGGAACACGGATGCTTGAACTTATTGCGCGGGAACTAAACTTAAATATTTATTAAAGGTTAAAAATATACCGATAAAACATACAATAAATCGTTATTTTTTTAGGAGGAAAAAAGTATGTTGGAAATGTTAGGCGCCATTATCGCGCCCGTAAACAGTTTGCTGTATTACCCCATCTTGATTATTTTGTTGTTGGGTGTAGGCATCTATTTTACCGTCCGTTCAGGCTTTTTGCAGGTACGATTACTTGGTGAAGCGTTTAGAGTTACCGCCGAAAAACCGATGAAAGAAGGCGATGTGTCGTCTTTTCAAACATTGATGGTAACCACCGCATCGAGAGTCGGTACCGGCAATATCGTCGGTGTTGCAAGCGCCATTTGTTTAGGCGGCTACGGCGCGGTCTTCTGGATGTGGGTTGTTGCGATTATCGGCGGATCGTCTGCATTCATCGAATCGACGCTTGCACAAATTTACAAGCGCCGCGATGAAAACGGCGGATGCTACGGAGGCCCTGCGTATTACATCGAAACGGCGTTAAAGAGCAGAGCGCTCGGTATCATTTTTGCCGTCAGCCTTATTCTTACGTATGCAATCGGCTTTAATATGCTCGCTGCGTTTAATTTACAGACCAGTTTTACCGTCTACAGTTTTTATGACCCGAAAGTGACGCCGTGGATTATCGGCGCCGTATTGGCAATTATGACCGGCTATTGCTTATTTGGCGGCGGAAAACGTATCTTGAAAGTAACATCGATTTTAGTTCCCGTCATGGGCGCAATTTACGTTGTTGTTTCACTCGTGATAGTCATTATGCATATTTCTGCAATGCCGGCGATTTTCTCGCGTATTTTTTCAGACGCATTCGATTTTAAAGCGATTTTCGGCGGTGTTGCCGGTTCTTGTATGATGTACGGTATTAAGCGCGGCCTTTATTCCAACGAAGCCGGTATCGGTTCGGCGCCGAATGCCGCAGCGACGGCGCTTGTCAGCCATCCTGTTAAGCAGGGATTGGTACAGATGCTTTCGGTATTCCTCGATACGCTTATTATATGTAGCGCTACCGCCTTTATGTGCTTTAGCGCCGGTATAGAGCCGTCAGAATCCTTAACCGGTGCGCCGTATGTGCAGGCTGCCTTGTCCTCGCTGATGGGTAACTTCGGAAACCATTTTATCACGTTCTCTCTGATATTGTTTGCTTTTACCACCCTGCTCGGTAACTTGTACTATGTCGATGATAACCTTGCCTATATTTACGGGAAGGTTCCCGGAAAAACCTTCATGTTGATTTATAGAGTTTTTGCTTCTCTTGTGGTACTTTTCGGTGCAGCGCACAAACAAGCCTTGGCATGGGATATCGGCGATTTGTTGATGGGTATTATGGCATTGATCAACTTACCGGCGATCTTCCTTTTAGGAAAGACCGCAATAAAGGCTTTGAAAGATTACGAAAAACAGCGGAAAGAAGGAAAAGATCCGGTATTCCATGCAGCCGACATCGGTATGCAGGAAAAACTGGATTTCTGGAATTAAAATTATTTGATTTTTAAAAATACGGGGCGCCTAAGAATAAGTAATTTTTAGGCGCCTATTTTATTCGTGCGGAGGGTTTAATACCCCGACGCTTGCGTCG
>NZ_CALHGC010000210.1 GCF_938029485.1 uncultured Treponema sp.
ACGGCAATTACCATGCCCGGCTTTGGAACAACGGACAGAACCAAATCCAATGCGCTTAAACTTGCGGAATTACTCGGCTGTACCGTTCTTACCATTCCTATAGAAAAGGCGATGCTGCAACATTTTGCGGATATCGAGCACCCCGCAGATCTCTGCAATACGGTCTACGAAAACGCGCAGGCACGGGAACGAACTCAAATTCTGATGGATAAAGCAAATCAGCTCGGTGCGCTGCTTGTCGGTACCGGAGATCTTTCCGAATCGGCGCTTGGTTGGGAAACGTATAACGGCGACCATATGTCGATGTATAATGTCAATTCCGGTATTCCTAAAACAATGCTGCGCCATTGCATCCGGTATGTCGCCGCATATCCGGCCGTTTTTCTGCCGGATAGTGAGGCGCACTTCGAATTTCGGGCTGTTGTTCGGGATATTCTGGATACACCGATCAGTCCCGAACTGCTGCCTGCACAAAAACAGGTCATTACACAAAAAACCGAAGAAATTCTCGGCCCCTATGAGCTGCATGATTTCTTTTTATATTATCTTTTACACACGGATTTTAGTCCCGCAAAAATTCTTCTGCTTGCAGAGCATTGTTTTTCTACGGAACAGCGGTACAACCGTCAACAGATACTCGGCTGTATGCGTATTTTTTACCGGCGTCTTTTTTCTCAACAGTTTAAACGTTCTTGTGCTCCCGACGGTGTGCAGGTAGGATTCGGCAGCTTTTCTCCGCGAGGGTCATGGCCAATGCCGAGCGATATGTATGCTGACGTATGGCTTTCCGAACTTGAAAAGTTGTCTGAGGTGTGATACATTGCTTCAATGTTTCAAACAATTGCAGTGTGGATAGGCCATTATATTTCCTATTTTCCGTTGGTTATTTTTATTAGCCTATTGCTTGGAGGCTTTAACCTGCCGATTTCGGAAGATATAATTGTTATTACTGCTGCTTTGCTCTGTAAACAAGAAAAGGCATCTATTCCTATCTTTTACGCTGCCCTCTATTTCGGAGCGGTGGTAAGCGATTACCTTGTTTTTTTTTGGGGATGGCTTTTGGGACGCGGCAGAATTTCAGGGAGATTCTTTTCTAAGCTTATAAGCGAAAATAATATTAATCGTATTTCCCATGCGCTTAAACGGCATGGCGTTTTTACCTTTCTATTCGGACGTTTTATCCCTTTTGGTGTACGCAATATTATTTCGATGACATCAGGCTTTGTCGATTTTCCTTTTTATAAATTTGCTCTTTTTGACGCTATTGCAGCGGCATGTAATATTTCAGCGCTATTCTGGCTCGTGTATTTTCTCGGACTCAAAGGAAGTCATTTTATGAAGATTATCGGGGTTGTGCTTTTATTGTTTTTTATCGGGTTTAGTATTTATATTTTGCGGTCGGATAAATTTTTTGTACCTTCGCAAAAGGAACGCAGTATTGACTAAAGCTTATCGATTTTTTCGCGATGGATATCGATTGGTAAACAGGGAGACTGTATGAATAAATTTGCAATTATCGGCTTGGGTGCGTTCGGTGTTCGCATGTTGGAAGAATTGCTCCTTTTTACCGACGAAGTTATCATCATTGATAAAGATCCCAATCTTATTAAAAAATACGAAAATAAAACGGTTAAAGGATGTACCGTGAATATTATCGATGAAGAAAGTCTCCGCAAAAGCATCCCTCAAAGAATCGGTACGGCTATTGTCGATCTGGGCGGGAGAATCGAACTTTCGCTGATGGTAACCAAATATTTAAAGCAGCTTGGTATTAAAGAGATTGTCGTAAAAGCCGAAACCGACCAACATGAGCATCTACTGTTGATGGTCGGGGCAACCAAGGTGATTTTTCCCGACCGTGAAGCGGCAAAGCGGGTTATGCCGATGTTGGCATCAACTTTGTTATTGAATTTTATGCCGATTTCAGCGGATCTTGCATTGGCAGAGGTAAGCATCAATGAAAAATATGTCGGTATGACTCTTCTTGAGGCGAATCTGCGGAAAGAACTTGGTCTTAATGTCGTTGCGGTACGAAAGTGCGATTCTGAAAGTTTTGAATTTATTGAACCGGATTATCGTTTTGCCGCTGATGATATTCTCCTCTTAGCAGGCTCGGAAGATCACATCTTTATCTTTTCTCATCATAAAGAAGATTTACATAAAAAAGAACACGTAAGTTTTTTCCGTATGCTCTTTCCGCGCTTTCATTTATAGGGTAGCGCGGCGGACTGATGGGGTTTTACCCTTACATCGCTAACCTTGACAGGCCGTTTTTTATTTACTACCATTATATCACTACTATGCAATCGGATGCTTTCAGATTTCAGGCACAAGAAGATTTTTCCAAGGCGCGCAATAAGGCATGGATCAATGAGATGCAGAATGTCATGCATCCCGATAAAAAACGGCTTCTCTCTTTGAACGACGTAAAAAAGATTTTAAAGCCTAAGAATGAGGTGTATGTCGGGCTTAAAACGGTTCCAATTAAAAAGATAGTCGGCAGTGAGGGGCGCTATAATGATTTTGATAACCGCTTTTTGCCCCGTTCAAACGAATTGAAGCAGCGGTGGGTTAATGTCGATCAAGCTCATTTGTCCGACATTGTTTTGCCGCCTATTCAGTTGTATGAGCTTGGCGGATTGTATTTTGTCCGGGACGGGAATCACCGTGTGTCGGTAGGTAAGGCTCAAGGTGTAGAATTTATCGATGCTGAAGTAATCTCGTTGCAAAGTGAGGTGCAGTTGCCTCCCGATGTCAGACTGGATACGCTGCTCGCTGCGGTTATCCGTTATGAAAAGCGGGTGTTTTATAGCGAAACACATTTCGGCGATCTAACCGATTATTGGGATTTGGACTTTACCGCAACCGGCCGCTACGATGTCATCTATAATCATATTCTTGTGCATAAGTATTATATGAACGAGCAGCAGCATACTGAAATCGATTTTAACGACGCGCTGATTTCTTGGTTTAAAACGGTCTATCTTCCGGTTATTGCCGTGATAGATAAATATAAGCTGCTTTCCGATTTTAAAGACCGGACGAAGAGCGATATTTATGTTTGGGTTGTTAAGCACTGGGACAGGCTCAAGCAGAAAAACGGAAATGACTACAGTTTAGATGATGCGACCAAGGATTTCGTAAAATTAGAACAAGCCTCCCATGCAAGACACGGTTCGTTTTTTACACGGTTAAAAGCATTGCTGCAGCAGTACCTTGCTGAATAACCGCAGCTCAATAATCAGAAAATACCTTCGGTGCGGTATGTGAGAATTATTAGCTCTTCGTACGAATAAGGAAACCAGCATGAAAGATAAATTGATACGATATGTGCAGTTGTTCACTGCTTTTTTTAAGATAGGGCTTTTTACCTTCGGCGGCGGTATGAGTATGCTGCCTATGCTGCAAAGGGAATTGGTAGAATCGAAGAAGTGGCTGACTGAGGAAGAAATTCTGAATTACTTTGCGATAGGGCAGTGTACGCCGGGAATCATTGCGGTGAATGTTGCGACGTTCTGCGGGTATAAACGCGCCGGTCTTCCTGGGGCGATTGTGAGCACGATAGGGATTGTGTGCCCTTCGTGGATTGTCATTACGCTGATAGCCGGTTCCATCTCCCGCTTTTCCGATATTGTATGGATACAACGCGCAATGAAAGGCGTCTATGTTGCTGTCGCCGCCTTGCTTGCCCGCGCGGTTTTTACCTTCGGCAAAAAGATTATTACCGACTTCGTTACTGCGGGGATTGCCGCCGGCGCTTTTCTCGCAATGTCCGTGTGGAATGTGTCCGGTATCTTGATTGTACTTGTCGCGGGTATTATCGGGTTTTGTGCGCAGATTATCCGAAACGGCAAAAGAGCTTCCGGCCGCCGTGAGGAGGATAAAGAATGAGCTTATTCGGTTTGTTTTTCCTTTTTATGTATATCGGCCTTTCTACCATCGGCGGCGGACTGGTTGCCGTCAGCTTGATGCAGCAGGAGCTGGTAGCTCGATCAATTATCAGTTCGGAACAGTTTATTGCAATGATAGCCGTTTCGGAATCGACGCCGGGGCCGATCGGTATCAACATGGCAACCTATATCGGGTATGAGTTGTATGGTATTTGGGGCAGCCTTGTGTTGACGACAGGGATTGTGCTGCCGTCGCTGATTGTGATTGTATTGATCGCTCGCTTTACTCAGTCGTTTCAAAATGCGGCGCCGGTTAAGAATACCATGTACGGACTGCGGGCGGGAGCTGCGGGGATGATTGCCGCTGCGGCATGGAATGTACTTGCCGTTGCGGTATTCACATTGCCTGCCTTTTACGCTTCGCGGCAATGGACGGAATTGGTTGACTGGAAAGCTGCCGCCGTCTTTTGCCTTTTCTTACTTGTGCAAATACTGTTTAAGCGGCTGCATCCCATCTTTTTAATTCTTGCCGGCGCTGCGGTCGGCCTTGTATTGTTTTAAAAAACAATTCGGCGCTTATTTTACGGTGCCGATAATTTCGGACATTGCGCCAAGGTCGGCGGTTTCAAACCGGTCTTCCGGCGGGTAGAGGGCGCCGCCATAGTAGATAGCGGGGTTCTTTGCCGTCGAAGATTCGGCAACGGCTTTTAACGCAGCAAAGTGAATCTGATTGACGCCGGTGCCTTTCACGAGCTTCGCCGCATTTTTCTTGGTGATGCCGCCGCCGGGCAGGATTTCTATCCGGCCTTTTGCGTGCTTAACCATCGCGGCGATTAGTTCCATGCCTTCGTAGGCGGTCGGTTCCTGTCCGCTGGTGAGCACGCGGGTAAAGCCGAGATCGATTAGAATATCGAGCGTTTTCAGAGGATCGGGTACCACATCGATGGCGCGGTGGAATACCTTTTCTTTATCGCCTGCAATTTTGATGAGCGCTTCGCACCGCTTTTCGTCTACCGTTCCATTCTTTTTTAAAAAACCGAATACGATACCGTCCGCTCCGTTGTCGATAAACAGTTTTGCATCTTCTTTCATCGTCTTAAATTCGGATGCGGTGTACAAAAATCCTGCGGCGCGGGGGCGAACCATCGTCATCACTTTGAGCTTGGTCTCTTTTTTAACAAGGATGAGCGTGCCGAGCGAAGGGGTCAGACCGCCTAAAAACAAAGAAGAATTTAATTCAATTCTTGCGGCGCCGGCTTTTTCGGCTGCAATCGCATCATCGAGCGAGCCTGCGCAAATTTCAATGGTAATGTTTTTCATACCGTAATTATAGGATGCCGCTTATGAAAGGTCAACGTTGGAACCACTGCCATCCTTGGCCGTTCTGCTTGAACAGATCCGATTATTCTGCGGGACTGTTAAAAAGAGAGCTTGATGCGTTTGCCCTGCATAACTTCGGTTATATAGGCATAACTCCGGTTATTCTATAGACATAACTTCGGTTATATAGTATATATTTTAGCAAAAGCGAATCAACAACCCCGACGCAAGCGTCGGGGTATTAAACCCTCGTACGCACGAATAAAGTTGATGTACCAGATACGACAATTAAGGGACTGTAATTGTGAAAATTAAAAGTATGGCGTTTGTTCTTGTGCTGCTT
>NZ_CALHGC010000211.1 GCF_938029485.1 uncultured Treponema sp.
ACAGAGTTATACGCTTACAGAAAAACTTGCATACGATAGATTTAAGTATGCCCTATTCCCGTCTTTTTTAATGAGCAAAAAATTCACCAAAATAATCAAACGTGTAGATACGAACTACTCCGCCTTTGATTTTTATTGGGAACTCAATAATAAAACAGCTGTTGTTACCAATGATATTTCTCGTATGGCGGATACGATACGGAAAAACACAGCTCTAACGGAAGCTATATTATCCGGAGAGAGCTTTAAAACACTATGTATCGATTTTCCTGTATTTAAACAGCTTGCGGATGATTTTATCAAATGCAACGGTTTTAAGTCTGATTACAACTGCTATTGCATCGAAGCAAAAACGTTTATTGAAGATCCCGATAGACTTGTCAATATTATACGCCCGTTATTAAGTTCTCCTGATGTATCCAATCAAAATTCTCATAATAACACGAATAAAAATTATACGGATTTAATGCAGCAATTAAAGCATATTTATGGAAATAAATATCCGCGTATAGAAAAAGATATACAGCACTTCCGGTATTTTCATGTTGTCCGCGAAGAATCGCAGTATCTCTGGGAAACACTCTTTTATTATGTCAGACAGTGTGTAAAGCGGATAAATATTCTTCTATTAAATAGCGGAGATTATAAACATGGAATTGCAAATCTCTTTCACCGTGAGTTAATGGAAGTGTTGAAAGCCGGATATATCAGTGATGTTTATAAAGAAAAGATAGCAAGACGGAATGAAAAATTTCCGCTTGCGGAAAAAGTTTGGGAAGCTTCAAAATTACTGGTGTTCGATTCAACTGGTGATGTGCTGAAGGGCGTAAACGGAAGCCCGGGAACTGCTGTAGGAACGGTGCGCCTTATCCGCACACCTAAAGAATTTTATAAGATGCAAAAAGGAGATGTGCTGGTGTGTCATCTCACTGATCCCGAATGGACCCCGCTTTTTAAACTTGCAAGCGCAGTCGTTGCAGACACCGGCTCTGCACTCAGCCATGCTGCGATTGTTGCACGGGAGTTTAATATACCGGCAGTATTAGGCGTCGGTTTTGCCACCACCAAATTCAAGGACGGCGACCTCATCACTGTTGACGGCAATATCGGTGAAGTGCGGAGCTGTTGAGATGGATTCAAAAGAACAAAGACGGTTTAACATTTTAACAAAACCGATTTTTCCGCTATTGGTCAAAATGTCAATTCCGACAATCATCGGTATGTTGATCAGTGTTATATACAATGTAACCGATACCTTTTTTGTCGGACAATTACACAACAGATCAATGATTGCGGCAATCGGTGTGGTGTTCAGTTTTGTCAGTGTTATTCAAGCAATCGGTTTTTGGTACGGCTACGGCAGCGGTAATGTAATGTCAAAAAAAATCGGCGCAAAAGACTATGCGGAAGCGGAAATTTTTTCTTCAATAGGTATTGTCATTGCAATCGTAACCGGCATCGTAATCGCAATCGCAGCATATATTTTTGTTGTACCGCTTGCAAAACTGATCGGCGGTAGTGCATCGCAGGATGTACTCACCTTTACCGTGCAGTATTTAAAGATCATTATCATCAGCATTCCGTTCAGTTTATACGCAATAACCGTGTATAATCAGCTGCGCCTGTGCGGGAATGTACGCGATGGAATGATCGGCTTACTTTCCGGAATGCTCAGCAATATGGCGCTGGATCCGCTGCTGATGTTTCCGCTTAACATGGGGTTTATCGGTGCAGGCTATGCAACGCTCATCGGTCAGATTATCGGGTGTATTGTGTTGACGCTCTTAGCAAAACGACACGAGAGTATTTCGTTCAATCTAAAAAAAGTACAATGCAACAAGGCGCGCATGTATCATATTCTTGCGGGAGGGCTTCCTAATTTTTCGCGGCAGGCAATTACCGGTGCCGCATTGGTGCTGCTCAATGTTACGGCAGCGCACTACGGTGAAAGTATGATTGCTGCTTTGACGATAAGTTCAAAAGTTGTCGCATTGGCTTTTATGATTATGATCGGCTGGGGGCAGGGGTTTCAACCGATTTGTGCAATGAATTACGGCGCAAAAAAATACTCCAGAGTAAAAAAAGCTTTTATTACTACCGTTGCCGTGGGTACCGTTTTTTTAACAATCGCCTCAATAATCTTATACACCTTTGCCGAACAATGTATGCAGCTGATGTCAAACGATGATGAAGTTGTATCTACCGGAATTAAGATACTCAGGATGCAATGCTTCTCGCTGCCGTTGCTCGGCGCTTTTGCCGTCAGCAGTATGTTCATGCAGAATATCGGCAATTATATTTCAGCGCTCCTGATATCAATTTCACGGCAAGGCTTTTTTTATGTGCCGCTCTTATATGTTTTACCTGCCCTATACGGGAGAACCGGAATCTACCTGCTGCAGCCGGTCTCCGATTTTTTATCGTTCCTGTTTGCCGTTACGGTGGTGTGTAGGTGGTATGGGAAAAAGAACCCATCCAATAGTTGTACAAATTAGTTA
>NZ_CALHGC010000212.1 GCF_938029485.1 uncultured Treponema sp.
ATTATAGAATAAGCAATTGATTTACATATTTCAATAGCAATTGGATCCTGTATATAATTATAGGTAATATATAATAAGACCGCACTTACAATAATTAATATCAAAGCAAAAACAATTGTATTTAGTTTATAAGACTTTTTTACCTTCATCTTCATTTATCTCCTTATTATTTTCGCGGTAACGGACAAAATAACTATCGTTTTTTGTCTTTACTAGAATTTTATTTTTTCTCAGTATGAACAAAATTTTTCTTTCTCTTCTGGGCGCCGAAGGCGTCCACCTAACACCTTTTCGACCCTTCCTCATAATATCACACGAACGCCCCCATTTGCAATCTAAACTATCGTGGATTAAAACAACTATATCTTTCTTCCATAATATCCGCCGAAATACATCATCGACAGGCAGACTAGGCCTATCTTCACTAAATAGGATACATTTTCGGTTGATAGGGCATGAAAACCGGCTGCAACCACTTTGTAAGAACAACACTTTGGAGGATTTGCATCGGGAGGGTTGATTGCCTTTGGAATACCTAACCGTAAAACAGCTTCATGCAGGGTTCGCTGAATGACCGAAGGGGCGATATGGTGTTCCCCTGTTTCTTTATTCTGCCATCGGCGTGCTTGGGGAAACACCCATTGCCATGCCCACGTTTTACCGGCATTGGGATATTTTTTTGCAAGGGCAGACGGCAGCGGCACTAAACCGAAACCGTCTTTGCGGTCTGCCTCATGGATGCGGCGGACATTTTCCAAATGTTTTTGCAGCGGAAATTTCAAAGATACCGGCAGCATAGTTTTACGGTCTTTTGCTCCCTTTCCGCAGTGTACCGTAATTTCATTTTTATCAAAATCAATATCCTGTACCCGTAACCGCAAGCCTTCCATCAGCCGCATTCCCGTTCCATAAAGTAAGCGGATAAAAAGACCATAATCGTTTTCAGGCAGTAGAGAGAATATCTTTGCCGTTTCCTCACGGCTCAGTACAGCAGGCAGCTTCTTAGACTTTTTGGCACGGATGATATTTTCAGGACTTTGTATCGTTAATCCTAATATGTTTTTATAGAGAAACAAAAGAGCAGCAAGAGCTTGATTTTGACTTGAAGCAGCAACCTTTTCTTTTGTTGCAAGACGGCTTACAAAGAAATTTATCTCCACATCGGAAAATGCTTTAAGATTTTTATCCTTATGTTCACGGATAAAACGGCTTATCCAATAGCTGTATGCTTCCCGTGTACGTTTGCTGTAGTGTTTTGCAGCAATCACTGCATCCAACTTTCTTAAAATATCTTGAATATCCGGTGCAGTAGGCGTATTACTTTCCCTGATCATTTCGGTATTCAAAACTACAGCATCATGAGGATCGCTATCAGCACCTTCACAGTTTGCCCTGATAAAATCGGAATCTACACGGCAAAATCCTTCACTATAAATAGTATTTAATAAAATATCACAAGAATTACGATCAGCAGGAATAGTCCAAAAGCATTGAGCTGGAACCCAAACTCTGTTGGGTACTTTTTTTATCGCTTGCAAGATTTTAGAAAAATCTTCTCTACCTGCTTTAAAACGTACCGACAATGTTTCTTTTTCATAAGGTTGAATTTCAATAAACATAAAAACCTCCTGAATTTATTTTCAGTCGCAATCCCCCCAACGCAGAGTGTAGCCGAGGAACGACATGTATTAAACTTTCGACACGAATAAAATATTAAAAGTAAAAACAGGTCAACGGGCAATCCATCTAATATTCTCTTAATCTACAACGGGACGTACCACTGTTGTCTGGTTAACTCGGTCAGATGACATTTGCTCTATATATTTATCTCTGCATCAGGGGTGTTGCTTTTTTTCCACGCTATATAATCTTTTTTTGCCTTCATAGCTTTTAGCTTATTCCATGCTTTCAGCGCA
>NZ_CALHGC010000213.1 GCF_938029485.1 uncultured Treponema sp.
ATTTAATGACAGCCCTTGCTGCTCTTGAAGTGGGCATCGAATATCCCGAAGATGAGGAAACGATTGCGGACAGTTTTGACGAAGCGCTTCTTAAAAAGCCGCTTTCGGTATTGCAGCAACTTGCCGCATCGTGGCAAGCGGAAAAAATATATCAGGCGGGGGTACGCCTCGTGCTTGCAGGCAAAACAAACGCAGGAAAATCCTCTCTTTTTAATGCGCTGTTAAAAGAAGACCGCGCTATTGTGTCGGATATTCACGGCACAACGCGGGATTGGCTTGAAGCGGAACTCGATTTTAAAGGAATCCCCGCACATATTTTCGATACCGCCGGTCTCCGCGCCACGGAAGATACAATCGAAGCAATAGGAGTGCAGCGTAGCGTTGAACTGGCATCGGCAGCCGACATTGTGCTCTATTTGATTGACGGAGCAAAGTCGCCGGCAGAAGAAGATACTGCATTTATCGAACGGAATACCGCACCGCTGATTATTGTGCAAACCAAGGCGGATAAGGGGCAACCGGAACCATTACCGGCGGCTTTGCAGCGGTATCCCGCCGTGAGTGTGAGTTCGAAAACGGGCGCCGGTCTCGATACGCTGATCGATACGGTTGTCGGGCTGGTTACGGCGGATACCGCACAGCCGATGCAGGATGCCGGTGTCTCGCTCGGGACGGAGCGGCAAAAAGAAGCGGTAACCGCCGCGCTTGAAGCAGCACGCCATGCACTTGAAGCAGGACGCAGCGGATATCCGCTCGACGCCGTTATTCAAGATGTAGAAGATGCCGTGCATACGCTCGGAAGCGTTACCGGAGAAGTGCGCTCCGACGATATCTTGGATAAAATATTTTCAGGCTTTTGTGTCGGTAAATGAATGCAGCTGTTAACATAATTAATAGAGGTTTTTACAATATGAGTGTTATTTTACAAATAGATTCGGTAAAAAGCAGAAAGCAGCAACACCTACAATCAGAATTCCGAGTATTATAAACAAAACTTTTCGTCCGTTTTTCTTGTCGGCAAATGGGTCGATGGGAACGACGATACTGCCGAACGGAATGGCTGCAAGTTTGGTAAGTTGAGTTCCGAACGGGATATTGATTCGCGTGCGGATATTTACCGCCCAACCGTTTGCTTCAAGAATCGGAGCAATACTGCGCTTACGCAGTTTTATCGAGGCTAAAATCATCGACGGCCCCGAAATACAAAGCAAAATTCCGATAAGGCCGAGCGGAACCCAAAAACCTAATCCGAATAACGCTTGCAAAATACTGCCGATTAAGGCGGAAATGCCGCCCAATGCACTGCCGATCAGGGCAATAGTACCGAGGTCAAGTTTTTTTGCAGCTATAGGGGCTGCTGCGCTTTGAGTTGTTTCGGGTGCGGATTTTAGGTTAGCGGTTGTGACGGTTGATGCCGTTTTAGAAAGCAAATCGACGGATTTTGCCTCGTCTGCAGCAGCGCGTGTCGCAATTTGTGTTTCGATCATGGCCGCTAATTGCCTATACGGCATGAAGAACGCCTGTCGAACACTGATCGGATTGGCAATCACCTTTGTAATAACTGCATTCCAATCTTTACCGGTGCGGTCATAAAAAATACCGTTTCGTCCGATCACGATGTTGTCGCTATCTCCGTTTGTAAACAAGGCAACGATTTTTTTATTCGTTTCTCCTTTGCGGCTTATATCGCAGTATACCAAATATCCGCCGGAAAGCGTATCTAATGTTGTATGGCGGGCATCATTATTAAGTTCAAAACATAAATCTGCAGCACGCGAATCAAAATACAATACGCCGGCCTGAAATACCGAACCTTTTCCTTCATAAAAATCGCTGAAGCTGATATAGTTTTTCAGCAATGTAACAAAATCGCGGCGCAGGAGTATAAGTTTCTCCAGGCTTGATAGGTTTTCCCGTTCTTTTTCGATGGTTAAAGCATATCGAATGAATGAGGAAACTTCCCCCTGTTTTTCACCGTTTGTGAGCGCTTGCAAAAACGGGACGCTGAGCAGAGTTGCCGATGAATCGGGCTTACTGTTCAAACGTTCTTGATACGGTGTCAGTTTTTGCATGATGAGGGCAAACTCATCCTCACTAATATATTCTTTTCGGCCGAGTAGCGGAGTAACGGCATCCTCTGCGAAGGCTTGCAATTGAGCCTTCCACGCAGGATTTACTCCTTTAAACAAGGTCAGCGGTTTATCCGCGGCGGCGGATGCCAACGGTAATGCATTCAGAGCCTCATTACTGTAATGAATACTTTCAGACGCCAGTTGTTTGAATACTTGTTCATCGGCAGATAATGCCGCTGCCTTATCGGGTGCATACTCGGCTAACTTACAGCGTAAAAAATAATCCTCCGCTTTTTCTTTTATCGCGGAAAGTGCCGCTGCCGCTTTTTGAGTGTGCTCCAAGTCAAGCGGTAAAATTCCTTCCTCTTGCAACGATGTTTGCCATGCTAAAAAGATTTGTGCATCGGTTATCAAATCCTGCATGATACGCTGTTGAATGCCATCTGCAAATGTACCGTTAGCAATACAAGAAGCAACGGCGC
>NZ_CALHGC010000214.1 GCF_938029485.1 uncultured Treponema sp.
AATCCTTCCCGCGTATCAGCTATGATGATGCCATCGACCTCTACGGCACCGACAAGCCCGATATCCGCTTTGAGATGAAGCTGGAGGATGCCGCATGGCTGGCTGAATGTACCGAGTTTGCCGTGTTCAAAGATGCAGTCGCCGCCGGAGGAGCCGTCAAGGCGCTTGTAGTGAAAGGACAGGCAGCAAACTACAGCCGCAAAAAGATTGAAGAGCTTGAAGCTGCGGCAAAAATCTACAAGGCAAAGGGGCTTGCATGGACAAAAGTTGCAGGCGGTGCATTCGAGGGCGGTATTGCCAAATACTGTGCCGGTGCGGAAGCTGAAATATGTAAAAAGCTGAACGCTCAAGACGGCGACCTTCTCCTCTTTGTTGCCGATGCAAAATATAAAACCGCCTGTACCGCGCTCGGCGCTGTCAGAAGCAAGCTCGGTAAGGACTTAAATCTGCTTGATCCCAACGTATTCGCCTTTTTGTGGGTTATCGACTTCCCGCTCTTTGAATGGAACGAGGATGAGCAAAAATGGGATCCCGCGCACCACATGTTCTCCGCGCCGCAGGAACGCTACCTTGACACGCTGGAGCAAAACCCCGGCGAGGTTAAAGGAGACCTGTACGATCTCGTGCTGAACGGATACGAAGTTGCCTCTGGTTCAATCAGAATCCACAATCCGGAGCTGCAAAAACGGATATTCAACATTGTCGGCTTTAACCCCGCCGATGCGGAAAAGAAGTTTGGCTTTTTAACGGAAGCATTCAAATACGGAGCGCCGCCCCACGGAGGTATTGCCCCCGGTCTTGACCGCATCGTGATGCTGATGGCTGGCGAAACCTCGATTAAAGAAGTAATCGCCTTCCCCAAAAACACCTTCGCCGTCAGCCCCATGGACGAAAGCCCCAGCGAGGTTGACGAAAAGCAGCTCGCCGAACTGCATTTGAGCATTCGGGAATAGCATGGATGAAACAAGGCAGCAATTATTCTGCGGGAATATTCCGCAAAATGATGTTGCTGCCTTGAAAAGATTATGGACATAGAAGCGCTTGAATTCCGTGCGGCTTGTTTACAGGCAGCGCGGAATTTTTTTATTACACATCAATATCTGGAGTTGGACACTCCGGCGCTCTCGCCGGCGCTCATCCCCGAAAGCTGTCTCGAAGTGTTCCGCACGGAGTACCTCAAACCCTTTAAAATCGGCGAAGAAGCGGCAGTCCCGCTCTTTCTTGTTCCCTCCCCCGAAGTATTCATCAAGCCTGTTATTGCCGTGCACGGGCGATCGGTGTTTCAGCTTTCCAAATGTTACCGCAACTGCGAATCCGTCGGGCATATTCACAACCCCGAATTTACCATGCTGGAATACTACACCATGCAGGCGGATTACCGCGATTCCATCACGCTTACCGAAGCTTTCCTACAGACTATGGCGCAGGCAGTTGCGGAGCTTCCGCTTGCCGATCCCGAATTGGGTGCGATACTTTCCAAACCGTTTTTACAACTGACTATGGACGACGCCTTTAAACGCTACGCCGGTTTTTCCCTTGCCGAAGCGGAAACGCCGGAGCTTGCCTTTCACGCTGAACGGCTCGGCCTCGGCGACAGGGCGCAGTATGAAAGCTGGGCATGGGATGATTTATACGAGCTGCTCTTGGTGCACTGCATCGAACCGCAGCTTCCGTTCGATGTGCCGGTTGCGCTGCTGGACTATCCCGCGCGGGTACCTTGCCTTGCACAGGAACGGTCGGAACAGCGTACCGCCGCTGACGGACGGACATATATATGGAAGACAAAAGAGCGGTGGGAAGTGTATGTACGCGGAGTAGAGCTTGCAAACTGCTATACCGAAGCGCGGGATGCGGGAGAAATCAACCGCTCTTTTGCGGATGAAGCAGCGGTTAAAAATGCAACGGCGCGGGTTCCGCATCCCGTACCGGAGAACTTCGGCGGAATATGCGCCCGTATGCCCCCTTGTTCAGGCGTCGCGATGGGTTTTGACCGCCTCATCATGCTGCTCGGTGGCAAAAAAACGCTCAGCTCCTTTCTATACGGCGGGATGTAGGGGGAATATGCTTTCAGCGCAGCAGCTTTCCGTACGGTTTGGCCTATGAAGCCGCATACATATTCGGTATCGGAAATTTGCTTGATGACCGGATTCTCTCAAGCGGAAATAGAAGCTTTGAATAAATTAAGAACAAATTAAGAATGAAAAGAATGCGAGGAATGCGATGAATCAAGATCAGGTAAAAGAGATATTATTGCAGATTGAAGAGTCGGAGCTTGAATTTTCGGTAACGTTTACCGGTAAGGCCAGTAAAAAAGTCAACGGGCTGTATAAAAGCGATACGCACGAGATTTTGCTGCACAATAAAAACTTTTCCGTCGATAACGAACTGCTGTACACCGCTATTCACGAATATACGCACCATCGGCTCTGCGAGCTGGACGGCACCCGTTCCGGCCGTGTGCATACGCAGCGGTTTTGGAGCTATTTTCACCGGCTGCTGCAAAAGGCGGAGGAGAAGGGGCTGTATAAAATCGCTATGGAAGAATCGCCTGAACTGCTCGAATTGACGGATACAATCAGGACGACCATCATGGCGGAGGACGGCAAGCTGATGAAGGAACTCGGCAGACTTTTGAGCAAGGCGCGGGCGCTCTGTAAGCAAGCCGGTGTCCGCTACGAAGATTATATCGACCGTGTGCTGTGCCTGCCGCGCGCCTCCGCTGCGACGATTGAGAAAATACATGCGTTCGATGTAAAGCCGGAACTCGGCTATGAAGCGATGAAGGTGGTTGCGAATATTGCAAATCCCGATAAACGTGCTGCAGCAGAGGATCTTTTTTTACAAAAGCACAGCCCTGCGTTTGTGCGCGACAGTGTAAAAAATAAACCGCAGGATGAAGACCCGCGGCGTAAGTTGGAAAATGAAAAGCGCCGAATCGAGCGCACGATTGTCAGCCTGCAAGCGCGGCTCAGCGAGTTGGAAGACACGCTTGCAAAGATGCCCGTAACGCCGTTTATCTTTTGTTTTTTCTTTTTGCTGCGGCTGCTTTCTCCCCTCGCTGCGGATAATACCGGAGCCGGACAAATGCAAATACCTGCAATACCGGATATTCCTGAAGTTACTATCGGCGGAGGGATCACTCGGCCGCCTGCACCTCCCGTTATTCAGCCTCCGGCGTTTTTACAGCAAAAACGCACCCCATCGTCCGCAGCAGGGGCGAAAGGCAAACAGACGGGAAACGCCGCTTCCGCTTCCGGTAATTCCGGTAAAAGCGATGTAAAAAAATCAACGGCGCTGAACGGACTCAACGCTAAAACGCTGGCGGCATTAAGCCAAAATAGCGGCAACCTGACGCTGCTCAATAATTTGCTCGGCACTGATGCGGGATTAGGCGGCAATGCAGGGTTGGGCAATGTAACCGGTTTGCAAACCGATACGGGCGGAGCCGTTTTAACAAAGATTTTAACCGAACTGGAAAAACTGCAAGCGCAGACCGCTCAAGCTGCTCAAAAAGAGAACGCGCAAACCGGTCAAGCTGTACAGAAAGCAACTGCATCAACCGGAAATACCGTTGTGGGAACCAATGAAAACAATGCTGCCGGCACAAGCGGCGGTACGATTACCGATACCGTCAATGCTGCAAGTGCTGCCGGAAATACCGGCGCGGGCAATGCGGCAAATGCTCACACTGCGCTTGCACAAGGGGCTGCGGCGGAACTCATCCGGTTGCGGATAAACGGTAAGGAAATTAAAGACGATTTGGTTTATACATTTTGTTCCGCTCCCGCCGCAAACGGTTCGTTCTTGTACGGTGCAGACCGCCGCTTTACGGCTAACGGCGCCGAGCTGAATGAGACCGCTTATTTTCTGTGCCGGAAGACGGAAGCGCAGCAGTACGAGATTACGATGGATTTACGCCAAGAGCCGCTGAATGCAAATTCTTTTCTGTATAAACTCTATCAACTCAGTCCCGTATCGGTGGAGCAAACTTCGGATATCATCTTTTGGCATTATAAGGCTTCCGATCTTGAGGTAGAGTTGATATTCAGAATTGTGCATCTCTAAAAGCTCGGTTAGCTTTTAGAGATGCACGACGAGTTTTGATTTAAGTCTTTACAATGTAATGACTTAAATCAAAACATCGCAAATAAATTTAAGGGAAACCTCTAAAAACTGCGGTTTTTCGAGGTTCTTAATTACGGACGCGAAGGCGTAGCAAGCCGTGCTGCATATAAGCAGGCAATGCCGAGCACTGCCGCTGCGGGGAGTATGAAGCCGCAGCCCAGCGAAATAAAAAAGTTATAAAGTCCGTGGAGAACAACCGCTGCGAAAAAGACGAACGCAGCTTTCCGCTTTGTTTTTGTGTATGCCATTGATGCATAAAAACAGCCGAGCGTCCCGTGTAATACGGCGGCGGTAACAAGCCGGAGAAACTGCACGTTGGAATACCGCAAACCATACGAGATATTTTCAAAACCGCTAAAGACAAAGCCGAAGAATACGCCAAGCAGCATACTCTGTGTAATCCCAAATCTTTTTTTTAAAACTATAGCAGCCGTTAAACCGAAGAATCCGGTTTTAACGCCTTCTTCTATCCATGCTGCCGTAATAAAGCTGTTAAACAGGAGCCTCACCGCTTCCGATTGTTTTGCAATACCGGCATCTAAAAAAGTATGCACACTATGCTGGAGCGCAAGCACCGGAAGCAGTGACGCTGCCGCTGCAAAGAATACGGCGGCAAGCGCATAAACGGGAATGTGTTTTTTTATTGCAATATAGACCGCTGCCGATGCCGGTAAAAACGCGGTAATTAACAGTCCGATAATACTCATGCTGTACGAACCGCTAGCATATCTTCCCGCCCGAGACCTTTATGTCGGAATCGTGTTTGACGATGGCTTCAAGCGCGTGGGTAATGCCGCTGACAATTGTTTCCAAGCTCATCGAGGGCGTAAACGCCGGTTTCCCGATTACCTGTTCGGGCAGGAACGGAATATGGATAAAGCCGCTTTTCATCGGTGTCCCCGCCGCCGTTCTGGCTGCCGCAAGGTGCGCGACACCGTAACAGACATGGTTGCAGATAAAAGTACCCGCCGTGTTGGAAATTGAAGCGGGAATCTTATGCGCTTTTATGTTTTCAACGATAGCCTTTATCGGAACGGTAACAAAATATGCAGCGGGGCCGCCGTGTACCACCGGTTCATCGATCGGCTGATTCCCTTCGTTATCGGGGATGCGGCAATCGTCGATGTTGATACCGATTCTTTCTACGGTAATTTCGGATCTGCCGCCTGCCTGCCCGATGCTTAACACCACATCGGGATTTTCTTTTTCGACCGCTTCTTTTATCTTTGCTAAAGACTTTCCTACGACAGTCGGAATTTCGAGTTTGATAATCTGCGCACCTAAAATGGTATCAGGCAATCGTTTAATTGTTTCCAGGGCGGGGTTGATTTTTTCTCCGCCGAAGGGATCGAATCCGGTAACTAAAATTTTCATATATTCTTCTATCCATCTTCTCTTAATGAATGGGTCATTATTTTATCAGAGTTATATCTATCTGTCTATTTGCGTATTAGGCGGACGGCTCACTGAGCCGCTTTTTTTGTTGTTTTTTGATATAATGCCGATAAACAAGAATAAAGGAACTAAAAAAATGGCTACACCAACAGAAGAAAGAAACAATCGTATTATCAAAATAATGAATTGCCTTTATCAGAAAGCAGCATCTACAGAACCAATAGAAATCGAAGATTTTTCAGAGAAAATTGAAGAACTTTTTAGAACGAATGTTTGGGGATTTAGAGAAGTTGTCTTAACAGTTGCTGTTGCAATGCTCGATAAAACGGATTTTCCGAATTTTAAGGCTTCCAAAGATTTTTATGACTGTAATCCAAGAGCAATTTATGAACAGCCCATCAAAACTGTTTTGATTGAGAAGAATTTACCTCATAGACAATCTGGTCCGTTAAATGTCGCAAAAGGTCAGCATAATCTTGATGGAGAATGGATTTCAAAACGTAGCAAATCAGACCAACCGATTTGCAGAGTTGCTGTAGAGTTAATCAACTTGATGGAATCTGATGAAGAGTTCATAGAACCGATTGGAATTTCTATAATGCGTCATCTTCTTGCAGAAAAACAAGAACTGAAACAACTTGATATAGAAATAAATCCGACATCAGATCCTTATTTTCTTTATCATGCTTGTGAAAGACTGATAATTATGGCGACAGATGGAGGCAACACTCCTCAAAGAATTTGCGGGTATCTGTTGGGAAGTTTTCACAAATCTATGCAAACAAATATCATTGTTACAGGAAGTAATGACAGTGCCTCGACTACAAGTACGACAAGTAAAAAGCCTGGTGACATAAATGAAGAAGCTTCTGATGGAACAATTCTCAATGTCTACGAAATTACTGTAAAGTCTTTCAATGAAAGCAGAGTACGAGATTCATATAACTGCATAATGGCTTATAATTCAGAATACAACACAAACCTTACTGAAATTATTGTAATCTGCCGTCCAGAAGACTGTCATCCAGATATGCAGCCAACAAAATTAAAAGGCACAATGGGAAATTATTTGTACAATGGAATAAATTATCGTTATTGGAACATTTTTGAATGGCTTTCTTTCACTTTGCAGCATACTCCAGCCGATGGTCGGGAGATGTTTTACTCAGAATTGAACAGCTACATTTCCGATATAAACACCTCTCAAACCGTAAAAAAGTGTTGGCAAGAAATTCATTCTTAGGAAACCAAATATTCACAAACTGCTTTAGCTACAGCTCCGGCAAGTTTGCAAGGCACAGCATTTCCAATTTGTGTGTATATCATTCCCTTGCTACCATAAAATTTATAGTCATCTGGGAAAGACTGTATTCTTGCGGCTTCTTTTATGGTAATTCGCCTTAGCCGGCTTGGAGCTTCTTCAAAAGTTGGTGTTATTGTTCCGTCCATAAGCCCCTTATGGTAAGCCACTACCCAATCAGAATTTGCGTTTCCGTACAAGTATTCTTCATCAACAAAAGGAGTCTTATTTCCACCCATTGACGCAGGAAGAGTATTCGCATATCCGTCTACATCAATAGGTCTGCCCTGTCCATTAAAATACATACCTGCATAAGGCGATTTTCTCATGACAGGGTGCGTTGCAAATGTAATTTTTGCAGTACAAGTAGTAGGGTTTTCAGAAGTTCCTGCTTTTCCAAGATTTTTAAGCAATTTTTTAACAGAAGGTGCTTGAACTTTCTGATTTAAAATGTGAAAAAGCATTTCCTGTTCAACGAATGGATTTTCCATGAATTTTTCTTTTGGAATTCCAATGAAAAAGACTCTCTCTCTTTTTTGTGATACACCATATTCAGTTGCATTAAGAACAAAAGGAAAGCACTCATAACCGATTTCATTTGCACGAGCTAAATACTTTTGTCTGACATCAGCCCATTTTTCAAGAGTTGCAAGTGCTTTTACATTTTCCATTACAAAAAGTTTCGGACGAACTTTTTCAACGACATCAAGGTACGAAAAAATCAGTTTGCTTCTTTGGTCATTCGGCTTCATTTTTCCGGCAACAGAAAACCCCTGACACGGAGGTCCGCCAAATACAAGGTCAGCACCATTGTACTGTGAAAAAGTGTCAATAACAGTGTTTATATCCGCATTAATAATTTTTGTATTCGGGTGGTTTTCTTTGTAAGTTTCAGAGGCTTCTTTCATAAGCTCATTTGCAATGAGAACTTGTACGCCAGCACTTTCAAAGCCGACATCCATTCCACCTGCTCCTGTAAAAAGGGAAACCGCTGTCAATTTTTTGCTCATTTTTTTTCTCCTGCAACATCTTTGTGAGCTTTCAGAATAATTGAGTTTTCGTCAGCATTGAAATAGATGTCAAACATCGTCTTTCCCTTCTCAGCTCCGACATTTGATAAAATTGCCTTTGGCAGTCTTATTCTCATGTCCTGCTGTAACACATAAGTTTCCAAAAATACCATTGAATTATCCATACTAAAACCCGTTTTTAGACTAACTTTAGTCTAAAAATACACCAATAAAGGATGTTTGTCAATCTATTTTTTTAAATAAGACTTCCCTATAATAAGGCGTTCTGTTTTCGTAAGATTCAGGCTTTCGCAAAATAAGGAAGTCTATTTTTGTTTTTGGGCAGTATTACTTGTTTTAAGAAAAATCACATAACACCGTTTTCAAAGCCGACAACGCAGACGAGCTGCGTTGCGGTTTAAAACAATGGTAGGCTGATCGCAGCAGATACACTGTTGATCAGTGTACGTCCCTGTACCCTGGTCGACGACGAGATTTGTGCATACCACAAATCTCGCTACTGCTTATAACCACGGACATCCTCGCCCAAAAATGTACATCCTTGCACATTTTTGGGCTGCAAGTTTGTAAACAAACTTGCTTCTGCTTGAAACCACTGCCCTCCGTGGCAGTTTTGATACGTCGAGGATTAATTTGTGCGTAGTAACGAAAGAAATCCCCTTACAGCCAGCGCTTTTGAAAATAGACGGCACAGATGCTAGGAGCCTAGCCGAAATAAAGCGGATGCGTATCTGTGATATGTTGAGCATTTATTTCGGCGTAGCGACAACGCAGATGTGCCGTATATTTTCAAAAGACCGATTTGACTAAATCCAGAGTATAGCGTAAAATCATCCGCTATGTCCGCTTCATTAAAACCGCTTATCATTCAAGGCGACCGCTCCATATTACTCGACGTCCACGCGCCGGAGGCAACGGAGGCTCGCTTTGCACTTATCCCCTTTGCAGAACTTGAAAAATCTCCTGAACACTTGCATACCTACCGCTTAACAGGCTTATCTTTATGGAATGCCGCAAGCGCGGGCTTCACTGCCGAAAAGATTACGGAGACGCTTAAACGGTTTTCCCGTTTTGATATTCCTCCTGCGGTACTCGGTTGGGTGGAAGAAACGTTCGGCAGGTACGGCAAGATCAAACTGACCGAGTATGAAGATGATTCGTTTTTGTATTTGACGGCGGAAAGCGACCGAATATATCAAGAATTAAAAGCTTCGCCTAAGCTTGCAAAATATCTGGTTGCTGCGGAAAAACCGCGTTCATTTTTAATTGCGCTTTTGAACCGCGGTACGGTAAAACAGGCGCTGCTGAAAATGGGCTGGCCGGTGCGCGATGAGGTACCGCTCAAGGACGGTGCGCCGCTTGCGGTTGATTTACGAACACAGACAAAAAAAGAAAAAGATTTTACCATCCGCGACTATCAGCGGGAAGCGGCGGAAGCTTTCACCGGCGATAAGGGGCCGGGGACAGGCTTCGGTACGATTGTGCTGCCGTGCGGCGCCGGTAAGACGATTGTCGGTATGCTGGTTATGTCGATGCTGAACACCGATACGCTGATTTTAACCACCAACACCGCATCGGTGCATCAGTGGAAGCGCGAGTTAATCGATAAAACCGGATTGGAACCCGATACCATCGGTATTTATTCGAGCGATACCAAAGAGATTAAGCCCGTTACCGTGGCAACCTATCAAATTTTAACATGGCGGCCGGACACCGAATCGGAGTTCCCTCATTTTAAGCTGTTCCGCGAACGGAACTGGGGCTTGATTATCTATGACGAAGTACATCTGCTTCCCGCTCCGGTATTCCGCATTACCGCAGAGCTGCAGGTGATTAGGCGGCTCGGCTTAACGGCAACGCTTATCAGGGAGGACGGCTGCGAGGGGGATGTGTTCAGTCTTGTCGGTCCGAAGCGCTATGACGTGCCGTGGAAAGAACTGGAAGAAAAGGGATGGATTGCTCACGCCTATTGTACGGAGATACGCATTCCCTTGCCGGTTTCCAAAGAGATTGAGTACGCCGCTGCTCCCTTGCGCGAAAAGCACCGGATTGCAAGCGAAAACGAGGCAAAGAACGAGGTTGTCCGGCAGCTGCTTGCACGGCATACCGACGACCAAATTTTGATTATCGGGCAATACATTACACAGCTGAAAAAAATAGCCGAAACGGTGAATGCACCGCTCATCACCGGAAAAACGCCGAATGCCGAACGGGAAGTGTTGTACGACTCATTTAGAGCAGGGGATATTTCCGTGCTGGTTGTGTCCAAGGTAGCGAATTTCGCAATCGATTTGCCGGATGCTTCCGTGGCAATCCAAATTTCCGGCACCTTCGGCAGCCGGCAGGAAGAAGCGCAGCGGCTCGGCCGTATTCTCCGTCCCAAAGAGCGCGATTCGTTTTTTTACACGCTGGTAACCCGCCATTCCGTTGAAGAAGAATGCGCCGACCACCGCCAAAAATTTCTTGCGGAACAGGGCTATGCCTACTCGCTCATCACCGATGCGGATCTCGCTGCTGATACGACTCTACCGTGTAGGTGCCTCCAATAAAAACCTCTTCATGTTTTTTCTCTTTTGCCGATATTGAGTAGAGATACCTCTCCAAAAACTATCGTTTGGAGAGGGCGCAGAGAGGTTCTTATGATTAGAGGTTGGTACACTGCGGCGAGCGGCATGAACGCGCAGCAAAAACAGCTGGACGTTATCGCTCAGAATTTAGCAAATGCCGATACGACAAGCTATAAACGGGATGTTGCGACCCATAAAAATTTTCCCGAATTGCTGATACGGCGCTTAAATGATGACGGCGTTGTTAAAAATCCCTTCGGTTCTTCCGATGTCGCGCCCATTATCGGAAAGCTCGGCCTTGGGGTAGAACTGAATGAAATCTTTACCGAATTTGAACAAGGTTCCTTAAAACAGACAAATGCAGCCTCAGATCTCGCGCTTGAAGGCAAAGGATTTTTCTGCGTAGAAACCCCTTACGGTGAACGGTATACCCGCAACGGAAACTTTACCGTCGGCGTCGAAGGCTATCTGATGACCAAAGAAGGCTATCCCGTCCTTGGGGAAAACGGTCGTATCTTTTTACAGGATAAAGAATACAAAGTGAATCAAAACGGGGAGGTTCATGCGCGGCCGATGACCGAACCTGATTCGGATGCAACGCTGACCGACCGGCTTAAAATCGTTACTTTCGAAAATGACCGGTATCTGAAAAAGCATGGTTCCAGTTTTTATCTTGACACACCCGTGTCGGGGCCTGCTATCGCTGCGGAGGGCGGCGACCGTCCCGTTGTGGTGCAGGGCTTTGTCGAAGCTTCAAATATTAAGGTAGTCAACGAGATGGTACGCATGATCGAGGTGAACCGTGCGTATGAGGCAAATCAAAAAACAATTCAATCCGAAGATACGATGATGAGTAAACTTTGGAACGAAGTCGCGAAGGTAAAGTAACGTAGGAGAATAAGATGGTCAGAAGTTTATGGACAGCCGCCACCGGCATGAACAGTCAGCAAGCAAATATCGATACGGTTGCAAACAATCTTGCAAACGTGAATACCAGCGGTTTTAAAAAGCAGCGGGCGGAGTTTGAAGACCTGCTGTATCAGACCATTCGGGCGGCGGGAACACCTGCAACCGAAGATACGATTACACCCGTCGGTGTGGAGATGGGGCATGGCGCAAAACTCGCCGCAACGCAGCGGAATTTTGAACAAGGCTCGCTGCAGAACACAGGTGTTTCTACCGATGTGGCAATTGCAGGAGAGGGCTTTTTCCGTGTGCTGCAATATGACGGCACCTATGCCTATACGCGGGACGGTTCCTTTAAAATCGATGCCGACCGTCAGCTGGTAACCTCAAACGGACTTCGCTGTTTGCCGGAAATTATTTTCCCGGAAAATTATCTGCCCCACACAATCGCAATCAGTCAGGACGGCCGTGTGTCGGTACGGGTAGGGGAACAGGATGATCCGGTAGAAGTAGGACAGATCGAGCTGTACCGCTTCCAAAATCCGGTAGGGCTTTCCGCTCAGGGAAGCAATTTGTTCCGGCAAACACCGGCTTCTGGTCAAGCAATTGCAGGACGGCCGGGCTTTAACGGATTCGGTAAAACCGAGCATAAATTTTTGGAAATGTCGAACGTATCTACCGTCAGCGAAATGGTCAACATGATTGTCGCACAGCGCGCCTACGAGTTTAACTCAAAGGCCATCCAAACCAGCGACAATATGCTCGGCACCGCAGTCGGCCTAAAACGGTAATATTCCTTTTGTGCGGAATTTTGTCTAAAATTTCGTATGTTTTATTGTAGAAAACGAACAACCGCAGCAGACCGAATAAATAAAAATCGCAGAATAATAGAGGTTGGGCAAGCATTTGAACCGCGAAGAGGTTCAATTCTGGTTGAACAGCCTCTA
>NZ_CALHGC010000215.1 GCF_938029485.1 uncultured Treponema sp.
AGTCATCTTCTTCCGTAGAACAGATGGTTGCAAACATCGCCTCTATCGGACAAACACTCGGAAAAACCGATGACGTAATCAAAAGCCTTACAACGGCAACCGGAGACGGCAAAGCAACGCTGGTAACCTCAAACACTGTAACGCAGAAAATTGCAGAAGAATCAGGTTCGCTGATGGAAGCTTCGAGCGTTATTCAGCACATTGCTTCGCAGACAAACCTTTTAGCGATGAATGCTGCGATTGAGGCTGCCCACGCAGGGGAAGCAGGGAAGGGCTTTGCCGTCGTTGCAGACGAAATCCGTAAACTTGCCGAAGATTCTGCTGCACAGGGAAAGACCATCACGACAACGCTTAAAACACTCAGCAGTGAAATCGAAACGCTTTCCGCATCTTCCAAGACGGTAGAAGAAAAATTCAATGCGATTTTCACTCTTGCCGAGCAAGTAAAAGGAATGAGCGACCGCTTGACCGAAGCGATGCGGGAACAGGAAAACGGTAGCAGAGAGGTACTTACCGCCATTAAGAGCATCAATACGATAACAACGGAAGTACAGGCAGGTTCTGAAGAGATGTTAAAAGGCGGCGAAGGTGTCGCGCAAGAGATGCGTAAACTCGACGACCTTACCCGCGTCATCACCGAAAGCATGAACGAGATGGCTTCCGGCGCGGTGCAAATCAACAATGCCGTGCAGGAAGTAAGCGAGATTACGCAGAAGAATAAACGGAGTATTGAGGCACTTTCGGCTGAGGTAGGGAAGTTTAAGGTTTAAGTTTTCAGAACGGACAAGGATTCCGGGGTATTAATCAAAAGTAAGTTTGTGCAGCAAACTTATAGCCAAGCAATGAACAGGGATGTACATTGCTTGGCGAGGTTTCTACGGTGTCGCTGCACAAAATAAATGTTCAACGTAGCAGAACCGGCGGGGATTCCTCGCAACAGCTGGTTAAAACACATCCAACCGGATACCCACCGATATATGCGGAAGAACAGCGCTGATTTTAGATGCCGAAGCAGCCTTTGTACCCCCACTGACGTCCGTCGGAATAAACCAGAGCTGACCTTCCGTATAAAAAGCAAAGCTCCTGCAATACTTTACCTGCTTCTTCGGCAACTTAACACGCGGGAATTCTATCTGTGCCAGCATAGCGGCGAGCACTTGGGGCGTACCTTTCTGTGTTTGTGTAAAAACCGAGAAGTTAGCGCCTAAAGCACCGGTCATATACAACCATGACCAGTCGGGGCCTGCGAAAGATTCAAAGGGGAGTTCGAATACGTTCGCAAGAATCTTCATCGTTGCGACATGGCCGCCGTACCGCATCTTAACCTTACCCTTATTGAAGATATCCCATTGCGATTGCAAAAATTGCCCGTAATGAAGCTGCAATTTAACATTATTGTTAAAGAAGCTTAATCCGACCCCCATATTCCACAGCGTTGAACCCCAGAAACCGATATCAAAATGCAATCCTTGTATAACCGTCGGTATACCGTAGCGATACTTATCTCCCTTCCGCAATGCAAGCGTAACATTTGTAACCGCGATATCATCGGTTGACAAACCTGCATACATCAAAGATTGGTTATACATTCCGCCTTCATCGGGCGTTATCAAGGTAACCTCCGGCGCTGTTTTATCGATACTTACAATCATCCGGCATACGGCAACTTCATTATTCACCATCCGGGCACGTACAAGCAGGAAGTGTTCACCTTCTGCCATATCGCCGGTTTCAAGCCGGTATTTCCACGCAGCTTTTGAACCGAGCGGAATAAATGTTCTACCGTTGTTCAAGCTGATCTCTACCGCAGCCAATTTTTTTGCAGCTATGGCATCCCTAACAGTTGCGGCGGTAGATTTATCCTGAAGCAAGAGAGCTTCCTCTTCGGAGAGGATATATCCTGCCGAACCTTTTAAATACGGACGGTCAACAGCAAAATCCCCCATTGCAAAGTTATCAACCGTCACCCACGGTCCCGTCGGCTTATAGGTTATCGAATGGACAACCGATGTTTCCGGCTTATTTTTGACGATTTCCGCTTTAACCGATATTTTATGCTCGCCTTCCGCCATACCTTCGGGTGTTATTCTAAAACTAAAATAACCGGTCGGAGAAAGAGTAGCCGTACTGCGCTCCGCCCCATCGATATACAAGGTAACCGAATCGGGATATGTCGTACTGGAAATTTTTCCATATATATTGAACTCGCCGGTCAATGTCTCGCCGGTAAGCGGAGCCAGTAAATCGATTTTTCCCTTATCATTACTTCGCTCAATGACAAAGTTGCGGGCAATATTGGTAACATTTCCAGCCGCATCCGAACCGATAATTTCCATGTTATACGAACCTTCAGGAAGTTCGGTAATATTGATATTTTTCACGGCAACAAGCTTATGTTCAAGTGTCATATTTAAAAACTTCGCCGGCACCGATTGTCCTTGTAAACCTTTTATGTGAATAACGACATCTTTTAAAGCGATTTCATCATATACTTGCCCCGAAACAAAAAGATTACTGTCATATCTTCCGCCGGGAATGGGATACTCAAACTTGAGCATCGGCGCCGTATTATCAATATTTACCAAAGACGAAGTTACGGATTCTTCGCCGTATTGATCGATAGCCTTTATAAATACGACGTGCGTTCCGTCGGCAATAACGGAGGTATTAAAATCATATTGCCAATTTTTTCCGCCCTCAGCTTTTGAATACGTATTTCCGTTATCAAGCGAAACTTCAACCGACTTAATTCCGTTTTTATCACTTGCAGTCCCTGTAATGGAAATAAATCCCTTCACCATCGCGGTACTTGCCGGTGTCTGAATTGCAACCGTCGGAGGGGCAAGAGAAACTCGAACCTTCCGCTTAAAGACATTGCTCTTAACGCCGTAAATATCCTCTGCATAAATCGAAACGGTGTGCTCATTATCCGTAAAATCGGTGAGCGCAAACGGCACCGCAAACGTATTCGTTACCTCAAGCATTTTGATAGCGCCGTCATCAATCTGATAAAATACTTTTGAAACGCCGTCATCGTCATATACAATACCGGAAAGCACAAAATCTTTTGAGATAACAGTATTTTCCATCGGTAGGTGAACTTCGATAATCGGCTTATCCGATTCAGTGTCTACTTCAAACGCATAATCGTTGTAAATTGAAACATTTCCCGCCTTATCGGTAAACCGGAACTGCATCCCTTTACCGATCGGCGCAGCCGACGTGCCGATAATTCTATGCGGAATCGGCGAAACTTCTACCGGTTCCCACGGACGGCCGGAGCCTTCCGGTTTATATTCGATTTTTTCCAACAGAGAATAGTTATCCGGTTTAAAAGCGATCAAAATCGAACCGTTTATCTTCTCTCCTTCCCGCGGGAAAATGAGGGATACTTGCGGACCTTGAGAATTTTTATAGAATGTCCGGTATGCGGAACTTTTCCGGCCAAGTGCATCGACCGCATGAACACCTACAACGATAGGTCCATCGGGGTAACTTTCAAGTGCGATCTTTTGAGAAAACCGAGCGGAAAGCGGCTGAGCTTCTCCATCGCCCACCGTATACGTTACCGACTGCAATGCGGAAATATCGGAAACGGAACCGGCTAATTCCAACGTTCCTTTTATAGGGCGAGGTTCATCGGAAAGAGCAAGCGTGATTACCGGAGCGGTTTTATCAACAAGAATATCAATACCGGAAGAAGTAAAGGTACGGCCTTCGGTATCGGTAACGGCAATCCGTACATTTTTGTAAAGCCCTTCTTCCGGAACGGTTAATGTAATAGTATGTCCGGAAAAAGACAGCTCGCACGGTATCGTTGACCCGGCTAATTCTACGGAAGCAATCTCCGCCTCACCGGCAGGGATATACACACCGGTTAAGGTATTGTGATCGGGCAAAATAAAAGTTCCGTTCGCCAACGTATCACCTTTCGCCCATATAAACGCTTCTTCTTCTTCTGCCGCTGCCTGCGAATCTATTAAAACCGTTTGCGAAACCGCCCTGCCGTATATATCAACAGCATGCACCTCAACGGGAATAATCTTACCGGAAAAAGAAGAGTCGGCCGGAATCCGAACAAGCGTATTTGCTGCACCTTTTTTTAAAGGAACGGAAATTTCGGCATTATCGGCGATGCTATATGAAACGGATTCCAATCCCGCCCCTGCACTGACGTTTATTGAGGCGGAAGCACGGGTACCGGGAGCTATTGGCTGTACAACCCCGCCGGTTCCGTCAAGCTCGATAACGGGCTTCGTCCCCATTACCGAGAAAGCTACCGTTTCGGAATTTCCTTTTACTCCTTGAGGATTAACGGCATATACCGAAAGCGTATGCGCACCGCCTGAAATATCGGTAATGGGGATGCCGAAAGCGCTCGTACTGACAGGAACGGCTTTTTCTTCTTCTTTATCGATTTTATAGCGTATTTCGGAAACACCGGAGACGCTTTCGACGAAACCGGCAAGATAGATACCGTTGTCGGCAACACTGCCGGCAACCGGCTGCGCTATCGTAATACGCGGAGCATCCGATGACTTATCGATCTTGATCGTCCTTTTTACCGTGGTGATATTTCCGGCAACGTCTTTAGCGGTAATTTCCACCGTTTCGGTTTTATTTGAAGAGCTGCTCACATCGAATTCTTTGACCCAATACGGATTTCCCTTCACCAGTTCAAAAACACCGGCTTGCTTCCCCATCTTCCACGATACGGATTCAAGGTCGACCGTATCGGTTGCGGAACCTCCTACCCCGAACACACTACCGACAGATTCGGAATCGGGCGGATAAAAAAAGTCGACAACAGGAGCGGTATTATCGATAAAAACCAAAAAGGTTGAAATTCCTTCCGCGCCTAATTTGTCGACGGCTTTAAACCAGCATACGGTCGGTCCTTCCGGCATTTTACGTGTATCAAGATTAAATTTAAAGGAAGAAACATTTTCCTTTTTATCATATTTAAGTGAAAGCGGAGTATACGTCTGACCGGCATCAAGCGAATAAAAAAGCTTACTTACGCCGTTACCGTCCCGTACAATTCCTGCAATTACCTGCTTACCGGAAATTAAAGCGCCGTTCTCCATGCTCGTTACGATGGTTTCGGGTGTATTCAGATTCAAATTAAACTGAACTGAAACACTGTTGCCCCTTAATCCGTTAATATCGGTGCCCCACGCAGTGATGCGGTGAACTCCTTCTTGCAGATTTGCCGTGGTAAAGGTTTGTGTCCAGAATTGCTTACCTCTTGCACGGACAGGTTCATTATCGTCTAATGCTACTTCAACATAGTCGACTCCGTCGTCATCAAAACATATTCCGGAAGCGTTAAAAGTCCCCATTACATTCATATTTTTAAGCGGGTTTGTGATAGACACGACAGGCAAATCGGAACGGGGATCGATATACATATTGAACGGCCCCGCCTCTCCGATATTACCTGCCGAATCTTCGGCAGTAACGAGCACATTGTACTTACCTTGTTTTTTCTCGGTAAGATCAAAAGATTCTTCCCAGCTTTCAGGATTTTCGACGGTACGAGTCTCAACTTTGCCGCCTGCAAATAGAAATGAAGTTAAAGAGGCACACACACAAACACAGAGAAGTAGCTTTTTCATAGAAGTTCCTTGCTGTAAAATAAATAAGCTCTCGCTTCATACGAAAGCTTTCTCCGGAAACCTACAGAAAGTACCGGTATGCTGCAACTTTTATCGTAATTTAACTTGAGACACAGAGGATTATTGTAGAAATACCCATTATTTTATCGGTGCAATATCCCGAAAACTTGAATACGGCAAGTTGACTGATACGCAGATATTAAATGGAGACGACTTTTTTTATTTCGGGATAGTTTTCTTTTAATTGCGCTTCGATTCCGGATTTTAACGTCATCAAAGCCATCGGGCAGGAGCCGCATGCACCCTTTAATCGGACGGAAACGACACCGTCATCGGAAAACGAGACGAATTCAACATCTCCCCCATCCGCCTGCAAATGGGGCCGAATACCGTCCAAAGCCTTTTGAATTTCAGCAGTTGTAACCATAATATACCATCCTTCTCACACTTATAGAATGCGCTTGTCATTATAAACAAGCTTTGTTAAAACGCTCGGTTGTTAAAAGAACCCTATTGGAATAAACCCTATTTAGCGGCAGTAGTTACAGATTAGTGGCTTTTATACTATAAGCGAGATAGAAGCATAAGGCATCATCATCAACAAACATACAAACAAGAATAAAACAAAAACTTTACCCTTGCAATCTAAAACCGTTTCCAGTATAATTTATAATCTTGCTTATAGGCAGTTTTTGAAAATTGATATTTTTTAGCTGCTATTTTTTTGACGTAAAAATCTTATAGAAATGAGGTAAAAGAATTATGAGTAGTGATATTTCAAAAATGAGAAATATCGGTATCAGTGCGCACATCGACTCGGGGAAAACAACCCTTTCAGAGCGTATCTTATTTTATTGCGACCGTATTCATACCATTCATGAAGTACGCGGAAAAGACGGTGTCGGCGCCGTTATGGATAATATGGAATTGGAGCGGGAGCGCGGTATCACAATCCAGTCCGCGTCGACGCAGGTAACATGGAAAGATCATACCATTAATGTTATCGACACTCCCGGACACGTTGACTTTACGATCGAAGTTGAACGTTCATTGCGCGTTTTGGACGGCGCTATTTTGGTACTTTGCTCCGTTGCCGGCGTACAGTCTCAGTCTATTACCGTTGACCGCCAGCTTAAACGCTATCATGTTCCGCGTATCGCGTTTGTCAACAAGTGCGACAGAACCGGCGCCAACCCGTTAAAGGTTCGGATGCAGCTGCGCGAAAAACTCGGACTGAATGCCTATATGATGCAGCTCCCGATCGGACTTGAGGATAAGCTCGAAGGTGTTATCGACCTTGTAACAATGAAGGCGCTGTACTTTGAAGGAGACAGCGGTACCGAACTCCGCGTTGCCGAAATCCCCGCACACCTGCTTGATGATGCAAAAAAATACCGTGAAGAAATGATTGATGCAGCTTCAATGTTCTCCGATGAGCTTGCCGAAGCCTTCCTCGAAGGCGCCGAAACGGAAGAGATGATCCGTGCAGCAGTACGCGCAGGAACCTTAAAAGAAGCATTTGTACCGGTATTCCTCGGTTCAGCCTATAAAAACAAAGGTATCCAGCCCTTGCTCGATGCCGTTACCTACTACTTACCCAATCCGACGGAAATTACCAATAAGGCGCTCGATTTGGATAAAAACGAAGAGCCGGTTGTACTGAGCACCAACCCCGATGATCCGGTTGTGTCGCTCGGCTTTAAGCTGGAGGACGGCAAGTACGGCCAGCTGACGTATGTGCGTATCTATCAGGGAACGCTGAAAAAAGGCGGCGAACTGTACAACACCCGTTCACGTAAAAAGTTCAAGGTAGGGCGTCTTGTTCGCATGAACTCTGCCGAAATGGAAGATATTTCCGAAGGCGGCCCGGGAGACATCGTTGCGCTCTTCGGTATTGAATGCGCATCGGGCGATACATTCTGCGGCGGAGACCTCAACTATGCGATGAGCTCCATGTTCGTTCCCGATCCGGTTATTTCGCTTTCGGTTACCCCCAAGGATAAAAAATCCGCCGACCAGATGGGCAAGGCATTAAACCGCTTTACCAAAGAAGACCCCACCTTCCGCACCTATGTCGACCCCGAATCGAACGAAACGATTATTCAAGGTATGGGCGAGCTGCATTTGGATGTATACATCGAACGGATGCGCCGCGAATACAAGTGCGAGGTAGAAACCGGTATGCCGCAGGTTGCCTACCGCGAAGCGATCAGCCAGCGTGCAGACTTTAACTACACCCATAAAAAGCAGACGGGCGGTTCCGGTCAGTTCGGCCGCGTGGCAGGATTTATCGAACCGACCTCCGAGCAAGACTACGAGTTTGTCGATCAGATTAAAGGCGGCGCTATTCCTTCGGAATTTATCCCGTCTTGCGATAAGGGCTTTAAAGCGGCGGTAAAGAAGGGAACGCTTATCGGCTTCCCGATTGTTGGTGTACGGGTTACTATCAACGACGGGCAAACGCACCCGGTCGACTCTTCCGATATGGCATTCCAAGCGGCAGCCATCGGCGCTTTCCGTGAAGCGTACAAAAAAGCGAACCCGATTGTACTCGAACCGATCATGAAGGTATCTATTGAAGGCCCACAGGAATTTCAAGGAAATATCTTTGGACTTATTAACCAACGTCGTGGTATAATACTCGCGTCCACTGAAGATGATCAGTTTACTCGTGTTGATGCGGAAGTTCCGTTAAGTGAAATGTTCGGCTTTTCGACTATTTTGCGCTCTTCAACACAGGGTAAAGCGGAATACTCAATGGAATTTGCGAAGTACGGCAAGGCTCCCCAAAGCGTTACGGAAACCTTAATTAAAGCGTACGAAGAAAAACGCAAAGCGGAACAACAAAAATAGGAGGCGGGAAATGGTTAAAGAGGATTTAATCGAGCGAAGCGCTGTTCGTAATTTTGAAAAAGCGCTCGGCGGGGCGTTACAGCCGGGAGAAATCGGTATTGTTACTGCCAAAAGAGGAGTTGGAAAGACTTCCATGCTGGTACAGCTCGGATTGGATCAGCTGCTGCAAGGAAAGCCTATTGTGCATATCTCGTTTAGTCAACAGATTGATTATGCCATTACGTGGTATAATAATATGTTCGACGAGACAGCTGAGAAAAAACACCTTGAAAAAGCAGCGGAGTTAAAATCGGAAGTTATTGCTCGCCGTATCGTACTCAATTTTAATCAGGATATCGTGCGTACTACTCAGATTATTAAAACCGTAAAGGCGCTGTTTGAAGTAGGTTCAAAACCTTCCGTACTGATGATCGATGATTTCGATTTTTCTAAAGCGGTTCCCGAAGCGCTTCAACAGATAAAAGCTTTTGCAAAAGAAACCGGTATGTCTATCTGGTATTCAGCTTCCGCTGACGCACGCGAAAAAGTCATTCATCCCGACTTAAAGCCTTATGCCGATGATCTTGACGTTATCCTGTATTTGGAACCTGCGCCGGACGCAATTAAAATATATGCGTTAAAAGCCCGCGGAAAAACGGACATCGACACCGGCTGTAAACTTGACACCAAAACAATGCTCTTAGCGGAAAAATAATTAAACACTATAACCGAGCCAAACACAGCGCGGTTATACGGTAATAAAAACCGCTGCAGAGAAAGCCCTGCCGATTACATTCGGCAGGGCTTTTTTTATCTACCGTTACTCGGTATCATCCGATTGCTGACTGCCGGCGGGCTGTGCCGGTTTCTCTGTCTGCCCCGAAGCGGTAGGTGCAGCCGGTGTTGCAGGGGCATCCGCAGAGAGATCCGCTACTGCATTCGTATTTGAAGCAGCGCCGGCTTGCTCCGGTTGAGCGGAAGCAGAGGCTTGCGGAGCCGTCCCAAGCGACAGGCGGATAGTTTCGTATTCGCTTCTATGTCTCATTTTCACGTATAAAATTCTGCTATTGGCATTGTAGGCATAGCCGGAGGAGTTATACATTTCAAAACGGGCATCGCTTCTAAAGGGGATTCCGTACATTTCTATCCGATAGAACGGCCGGATACCGTGCAAGGTAAGGTAGTGAGATTGCCCTTCCGGAAAACGGACGCGCAACACCAAGGTTCTAGAGGTATTCTCCAACACTTCGATGCTCTGCGCACAAGTCCACGCCCAAATGCCGGCCTCGGCCTGTAATGCCAGCGATTGTGCATGGGGATACCAACTATTATCCGGCTTTAGCAGAGGATAGAGCGTACCGGCATCCAGCATAGCGCTGTCATCAGCAGTAATTACAAGCTGCGCTGATTTACTGCCGGTTACGGTAAAACCGATCGGTAAAACCGCTGATTCACCCGAATAGCGCAATAAGGACGTTAACAACATTCGTGCAACGGATTGCCAAACCGGCGATTGCACAGCCCCATACCGCATTAGTATCTGCGCTGAAGCTAAAGCGACAGCACTGTCGATATACGTACCGTCATTGCTCAAGTACAACCCTTCATCGATCAGCAATAACGATTCGGTAATTTTTTTCTCGCACAGCGGCAATAAATTTTCAAACAAAGCCTTTCTTTCGGGATAATAATGCGTGCAGTCAAGCCAGACTTCCAACACGCCCGCAGCCCGCCGCGCATTAAGCTGCGCAGTATCCGTCTTCTCTATCAGCCGGAATAAATCGTCTATACTACGCCTTGCACCGCGGTCGGTTAAAAACGGTATTAAATCGTCATACTCAAAAATTTCAAGGGAATCATCCGCAAGAAGCGCGGCATACCGTTCCCGCTTCCGTGTATCGTCAGCGGCTAATCCCGCATGGGTTTCCTGTATATTGCCGTAAAAAGGGTTGGAAAGATATGTCCGTACGTTCCGGGTAAGCGTTTGGGCAGGAGCATTTTCAAGCGCACCGGCAAACCTGCCGCGCTGCCCCATCTCGGCAATATAGGCGGTCAGCGTTTTTTCGGTAACTCTCTTAGCCGAAAGCGCTTGCGTACCCGCATGGAGAACGGCTGCGGAAAAAGTGTTAATTGCTGCCGTATACGATTCGGCAGAAGCAAGCGGCATTGTAGGAATGGTCGTTATATCCAGCTCTTCAAGCGGTAAATAAGTTTTGTAATAAGCAATCGGCTGCGTCTTTGCGAGCACCAAATGAGGAACTTCGGATTGCCCGGCGGCATTCCCGTCATCCGTATTAAACCCGAAGCTGCCGGTAAAGGCATATTGTTTTTTACCGGAACGCACAAAAATTTTGCCGTCTGCACGCTCAATACCCGCGTTGTGTGTAATTTTCCATGGAAGCAATACCCTTTTTATTCCTTCAGGAAGCATAGCTTCAACCATGAGACTATCAACATCGCCGCGTCTTTCCGAAAAAAAAGAAATAACCACATCATCCGAGCAGCGCACCGAGAATCGTGCTTCCCCTTCATAAAATTGATATGCCAAAACACGCAACGCAGAAGTGATATTCCCTTCGTCCACGGCATAAACGGGATTTTGCTCACTGATATATAAATTCAACCCATTTGAGACTACATGAAGGGGTAAAAGAGGAATCATTTTGCCCGACTCGGTACGTTCCTGCCTGCCCGTAACGGCCATAGATCCTAAAGTTAAAGAAAAAGTTTGCCCTTTGGTAAACTGAAGAACAAAAATACCGAAAATAACACTGCAATAAAGAACGGTATATGCAACTATTCTGCCGACAATATGCTTCATACGCTGCCAGTCTAATAAAAGGGAAGAATAATTGCAATCCTTCTCCCTGCATCGGAATGACAAGTAATACTTGCGCTCTATACTTTGCGTTTTTGCATATCTGCAATATTATCTCTTTGTGAGGAAACGATTGTGACATTCACAGAAAAACTAACTGATGCTTTACATAACGTCCGTACGGCTGCGAGCGGTTCTCCCGCCGTATTCTTTTTTATATCGGCAGCAGGCATATCTCAGCTCTTTTACAAATATATTCCGAATGCGATGCACTTAAATTTTCTTTTTCCGTTTTCGGTCGTTTTGCTATGCAATGACAGGATAAAAGCAGCGACAGCCTGTACTAAAATGATAATATTTTGTTGCCAAATTGCCGTGCTTACCGCAATGTATTTTACAGAGCTTTTTACCCTCAATAAAAATGTTGAATTGGCTTATATATCGTTAATATGCTTGTACTGCATCTGCGCTTTTATCTTCTTTTTCCCGACGAAAGACTTCCTTACAGAATTTAAATTGCGATTTATTCATTTTCTTGTTTCGTTGCTGTTTTTCGGAGCTGTTTATTGTGTGTTGCTTGTTATAATCTTTTTTATTAACGCAATTTTTGATCTTGATATCGTCTTTACCGAAAGTATTATTTTCCGCATCACCAATGCAACGGCCACAATCATCACCCTTACCGTATTTGCCGTATACCGGACCAAGCCGCTCGTACACTCGAAGTTTTTTAGCCTAATGTTTCAAAAACTGCTGCCGGTTTTACTCGTACCGCTTGGTATCCTCGGTCTTATATACCTGATAAAATATGCGCGTTTTCCGTATTCTACCGAGGGGATATCTTTTCCATTGTACTATCTTGCAGTCGGCAGTATCGTGCTCTGTCTTTTGATGATTCAGCATTTTAAAGACCGGCAGGGTATTGTGCGGCTGATGCTCGGTCTCCTTGGTATCGCATCACTTTTGTTTATTGTCGCTTTGCTGCGCGATCGAGCAATCA
>NZ_CALHGC010000216.1 GCF_938029485.1 uncultured Treponema sp.
AACTTTATGACGCGCTTCCCTTTCGGAAGCAGGGTAAACGCATCAGATGAATAAATCAAATACCGCAGAATAAGTGAGGTAGTGAGACCATTTGAACCAACGGTTCAACTCTGGTTGAACAGCCTCACTTATTCTGCGGGGTACATACAAAACATCTGATGTGTTTACTTCGCCATTGCTGCAGCAAAACCTTCGGCGTCTAAATCACCCTTTATCAATTTCGCAAAATTCTCTTTAATTTTGGCATTGATTTCAGGATCGTTTTCCATGCCGACTGCCCAATCAAGGCGATTGGTGGTATTATCGACAATGACTTTTGCTTCTGCAAGCTGAATAGGCCATTCGGTATTATTCCCGGCGGGGATACCGATACTTTCTTTGGCTAAACGAGCATCCCACTCTCCGGTGGTCAGCCATACAATCAGTTTAAATGCCTCTTCCGGATATTTTGTATTTTTATTAACGGCAAGACTTTGGCAGCCATAGTTGTTTGCTTCGATGCCATCGCCTTTTTCCGACATTGCAGGCCATGCAAAGGCTCCCCACTTTAAATCGGGCGCTTGCGCCTTAATTTCGTTCGGAAGCCATGTACCGTTTAAATACATTGCAACCTTTCCGACAGCCATTTCTTCTACCTGTCCTGCAGGCCAAATATTGGAAGCAGCCTTTGCACTGATATAGCCTTTCTTTGCCATATTCTCCCAGATTTTGCCGAACTCAAGCACCTGCGGGCCGGTAAAATCCTTAGTATTTACCATATTAAGCGTTTCCTGTTCACCAACCAAACGGTCCATATTGTAGCCAAAGAAACAGGCCATATATGCATCATCCACGGTGATAGCGGGAATGCCGATTGCTTTAAGTTTTTCACATGCAGTTAAAAATTCTTCCCATGTTTTAGGCGTATCCATAATACCGGCTTTGTCGAATAACTCTTTGTTGTATAGCGTAACAAATGCGGACGGCTGATACGGAATATTTTTTACGGAACCGCCACCAAGCTCTTTTGCCAAGTTATACAAGGTTTTATTGATCATGGTGTTATACGGTTTGCCGTCCGTCGTCGAATACGTTTTCGCGGCGTATTCGTCAAGCGGAAGTAAGTAATTTCCCCATGTATTCAATACCCGTTCAATATCTTCGTCAAACACATCGATTGTCTCACCGGCATCGAGGGCGGGCTGCAGTGTCTTACGAATTTCTCTTCCGTTAAAATTAAGCTCTACTTCAATCCCTGTCTCTTTGGTAAAAGCTGCAACCGCTTCGGCAATAACCGTGCCCTGCGGTTCCGCTTCGTTCCACATCGTCCAATAGACTAACTTTGCCTTTGCTTTTTCTTCCGTTTTTTGTCCGCAGCTCGCCGTACATAGCAGAGACACTGCAAGACACACCGTTAGAAACAATACTGTTAGCTTTTTCATCTTTCCTCCATATTAGGGCGTTTATACATTTACCGTAAACGCCATTTGTCATTGTAATATGCTTTCCGGTATAGTGCAAGCGGAAATCAAGCCAGTTCTTGCAGCGTATATTGAAATTTCTCTCTATTCTGTGGCATACTACGCTCCGGTATTATAGTCAATCGAAAGTTGATACTTTCTTCCCGACTTTTTATAGGAGAATACTATGGAATTTATACATCAAGAAAATAGAATTTATGCGGAAAATGATGCCGGAAAAGTTATTGCTGAAGTTACCTTTCCGCCGGAAAACAACTCGACGGTCTGCCTCGATCATACCTTTGTCGACAATTCGCTGAGAGGGCAAGGAGTCGCCGGGAAACTCGTTAAAGAAGTCGTAGACTACGCCCAAAAGAACGGGAAGAAAATCCGACCTCAATGTTCGTACGCAGCCGAATGGTTTAATAAACATTCGGAATACGCCGATTTACTTGCACACTAATCAGCCGGCATCCTCTAAAAGCCGGACAAGTTTTTAGAAGATACTCAATCGGTACCCTTATCCCTCGCAAAGAGGAGGCGTTTGAGCCCTTATGAATGTTTTAGCTGAAAAATTTAAAGAAGTTATTTTTTCAGTTTTACCCATCGCCGTGTTAATTTGTATTTTGAACTTCCTCTTTGTGCGGGTTGATTATACTTTTTTTATCCAGTTCGTAATCGGCGTTGTTTTTATCTGTCTCGGACTTACGATATTCTTGTTCGGAATAGACATCGGTATTACACCGATCGGCGATGTGATGGGACAGTTCATCACCGCAAAAAATAAAATCTCGATAGTCATTATCGGAGCGCTGATACTCGGCTTTTTTATTTCGATTGCCGAACCCGATCTGCAAATCCTCGGCGCTCAAGTCATGCAAGTAACCAAGGGCGCAATTCCTCAAACGGCGCTGATTGTCATCGTTTCAATCGGCGTCGCGGTCTTTCTTGCCGTCGGATTATTAACGATTGTCTATCATATTCCGCAGCACAAAGTTTTTACCGTCTCGTACGGATTGATATTTCTCTGCTCGATTTTTTCCGTACGGGAAGGCATATCGATCGCTTTCGATTCTTCGGGTGCGACAACCGGCGCAATTACGGTGCCTTTTGTTCTGGCAATAGCAGCAGGTGTTTCCCGTATGAAGAAAAACTCCATCGCATCGGAAACGGATTCTTTCGGACTTGTCGGAATGGTTTCGGCGGGAGCAATCCTGAACGTGCTTGCAATAACCTTGATACGGCAGTTACCGACCTTTGATGATGATTTCAGCATTTCGGAACCGGCCGCCGGAGCCTCAATTCTTACGGCTATATCCGAAGCGTTGAGCCATGCAGCCTCTGAATCAATGCTGTCGCTGTTACCGATTGCGGTTATCTTTTTACTCACCGATGTATGCTCGTTACGGTTGAAAAAGAATACCTTGAGCGGAATTATTAAAGGGATGATTATCACCTTTGTCGGCTTAATGTTATTTTTAGCGGGAGTAAAAGCGGGCTTTTTGGATCTGGGATTTCTGATTGGGCATAAAATCGGCGAAATCGCCAATATGCCGCTCATTTTAATCATCGGGGCTTTTATCGGCTGTGTAGTCATCCTTGCGGAGCCGGCCGTTTATATATTGACCAAGCAAATTGAAACCGTCAGCGCCGGCTATATTCCGAGAAAGCTGGTACTCATCTTCCTTGCACTCGGCGTGAGTATTGCAACATTTCTTTCGATGCTGCGGATTCTTATTCCCGCATTTCAGCTCTGGCATATTCTA